>CACXYG010000114.1 GCA_902771745.1 uncultured Erysipelotrichaceae bacterium
AGAAGAAACAAAAGAAACAACCAAATGAAATAGCAAAAAAGAGAAGATGAAAAGAGGCTGTCCGAAGTAGAAACTTACATCTACTTTTTGGACAGCCCCATTTTATTTATTGCTGAAGGAAGTCTTCTAAAGAAGAAGCGATACCAGGGGTGACTTTATCCACTTTGCTGGTGAGTTCAATAGGACTAGAGGGGAAGGTATAAGAACAATCAACAGCTTCTAACAGCGGTAAATCGTTGTATGAATCACCCATACCGCCGATCAGATCAATATGGTAATAGTCTTTTAAGAACTGAAGCGCAATACCTTTTGAACAGCCTTTGGCAGTGATATCGACAAATGGTCCGTTATGGAAGGCGGAGACTTCATATGTCTTGTTGAGATAGTTACAGATACCATCGGCGACATCGCTTGATTCACTTAAAAAGGAAATGCCGTGCATTTCATCAGGAAGTTCATCAAGGGATTTGACTTGGATGACGACTTCATATTCGTCACTTAAAGAGTAGAAGTCATATCCCCCGTTATAAGCGATCTTATATTTGTTTTGATATTCATTGGTGATCGCAATCACATCTTTTTTAGCGATGGTATGAGAATAGATTTCCTTGCCCTGGTCGTCGACGATCAAGGAACCCGTTGCCACAATATAGAAGTCATAATGGATGTCGTCTTTGGATGGTACAGTGACACCATGAAGGCTTCTTCCGGTACAGATACCAAAAGGCACACCCTCTTTTTGGGCTTTACGAATCGCTTTGATATCTTCTTGATGGAATCCTTCTCTGAAATATAAGGTGCTATCAAAGTCGGAAGCAAAGGCTTTTCTCATAATCTTCATCTCTCTTTCTTAGGATATTAGATGCAAAAGTTCACGAAAGACATTATAATACAAACGTTATGAAAATCATGGTAATTTCTGATCTTCACAACGATATTCCTTATACCAAAGCAGCTGTTGAACTCTTCCAGAAAGAAAAGTTTGATAAGCTTTATATCTTAGGGGATATCTTGGAAGATAGTATCCGGGTACTTAACCCACTTAGCGAAAAGATTTTGGCGGTCATGGGAAACTGTGATAGTTATGATGAAGAGGAAGTGGCTCGTTTTTCGCTTCCTTATATCACCTATGATTATCAGTTTGGTAAGTTTATTGTCTTGACCCATGGTCACTACTATAACGAATGGAACTATGATCAACCCTTTGATATCATGCTCAAAGGTCATAGCCATGAATCCATGATCTTTGTCAATGATCGTAAACAGATCATTGCCAATCCTGGTTCTCTTGCCAGACCAAGAGACTACAATCATTCCTATATGACCATCGATGAAAAGGGCATTCGCATCATCGATATCAATTCTAAGGAAGTCATTCATTTCTTAGACTTCAGAAAGTGAGAAACTATGAACATTCTAATCGGCTCTGATATTCATGGCAGTTATAAATATGCCAAACTCCTACTTGCAAAAGTAGAAAAATACGATGCGAAAAAGATTCTTCTTTTAGGTGATTTTTATTATAACGGTGCAAGAAATGTTCCACCGGAAGAATATTCTCCTAAGGATGTTGTTTCTCTTTTAAATGACTATGCTTCTAAGATCATCGCTGTCAAAGGCAATTGTGAATCGGAAGTTGACCAGTGGGTTTCTAAGTTCCCGATTTCTGATATGGCTACCTTATTCATTCTCAATAAGGAAATCATCATGACCCATGGCCATCATTACTTCTTTGAGGAACTGCCACCAAATCCGGGAGATATCTTCCTTCAGGGTCATACCCATATCGGTGTGTTGGAAAAGAAAGGGGATCTCATTTTAGCTAATCCTGGTTCCGTCTCTCTTCCCAAAGACGGCCATCACTCCTATATGGTGATGAATGAAGAAGGTATCAAGCTTCTTGATCTCTTGACTGATGAAGTCTATAAAGAGATTAAATTCTAGCGTAAATGAAAAACAACTCCATTATGATAAATTAGAGTTGCTTTTTCTTTTTGTTATCTTTAATTCCATCTCTAGACATGGTGAGATAGTGTATGATTTCTTCATCTGGAATGGTGTTATCTAGCGGAATAGAAATCCAGCTTTTCTTATTCATGTGATACGCGGGATAATACTTTCCGGTCTTTAGTAAATCCTGAATCAAGGCTGGATCAAGTTTGACATTCATCACTTCAATCATGACATCATGAATGTTATCTAGCTTTTTACGGCTGACACGCATGACGATAGCATACCATTTGTGATTGACTTCATCTTCAAAGACCGAGGCGCTATCTTTATAGGGTTCTTTATCCCATTTGAAGATCGGTTCATGATGAAAGGTTTCATGGATATACTGGTTGATTCTGTTGGCTTGGAGACTGGCATAGGTCTGCTTGCTGAAACAGTTGTCTTTGATATCTTTTAAGACAGCCTCATATTCTTCTCGAATCTCATTTACAAACTCACCCTGGGCATCTTTGGCACGGAAGGTGGTGTATTCTTCTTCAAAGGCTTTTTCGATGACCTGACCATAGACATAGCCATCTTCTCTTATATGAATTCTAGCTTGGAATTCACCATGATGAAAATCTTTAGAATAGAAATACCCTGTGGATTCTTTTTCAAATCCATAGGGTATCAATTTGCTGAGATTGGCTTTGGCTTTTTCAAAATATTCTTCTTCAAAACTCATAATAACAACTACTTAGATGTTTTCTTGGTTCTTTAAGATGATATCACGGTCGATGAGTAAAATATAGAAGACATCACCATAATAGTTGGAACGGGTCAAACGACCAAATTCTAGTACGTGTTTGGTCAAACCCTTCTTGGTGAAGATACGATACTGAACAAACTCAGACAGGTCATTTTGATTCTCAATCATCTGTTTATCGATTGACTCTCTGACTCTGCGATAATCGCTTGGATGGACAAAGCCAGCAAAGGTGCCTTTGGTGGTCTCCATCAGTTCATCGAGGTTGACACACTCAAAGAGGTTTAACGCCTCTTGGTTGGCGTATAGAATCTTTTCTCCTTCTTTCTGGTAGACCAAGATAGCGCCAGCGATATTACCGGAGATATCCTTTAAACCGAAGCCTAATAAGGAACGGTTGGATAAGGAGAGATGCTCGTTATAGACCTGACAACCGTTCTTGCCATGGAGTTTGACCGCATATAAAGCGGCATCGGCAAGAGAGAAGAGCTCTGAGGTCTCTTGGCTGTGAGATGGGTATTCGGCACAACCGATAGAAATGGTAAAGCGATATGTCTTACCTTCGTATTCGAAGGAATGATTCATCAAAGCAAACTGGTTGAGTTTGGTTTCCACTTTTTCTAATGGCTGGTTTTTCAAGATGATACAGAATTCATCACCACCGGTACGACCAAAGAGACAGCCTTCACTGAAGTTATCTCTGATCTTCTGGGCAAAGACTTTTAAGACCTGGTCCCCAAGAGCGTGACCATATAAGTCGTTGATGAACTTGAATTCATCAATATCAAGGACAGCAAGTGTATAAACCTGTCCGGGATTTTCCTTCATATACTTTTTAGCTGCAAGAGTGAAGCCATAACGGGAATAGATGTTGGTTAGAGCATCATACTTGGAGAAGTGTTCAAACTCGACAAAGATACGATGCTGAATCAAAGAGGTAGAAAGAATATAGGCAAGGGCGGTCAGTAACTTTTGACCATCATAGGTTTTCTTTGAATGTGGAGAATAGACGGTGATGAAGCCGAAGATTTTACCGTTGTTGAATAAAGGAAGGATAACGACATGTTTGATTCCCATTCTCTGGAAGTATTCTTTTTGTCCGACGTTGAAGTCATAAGCCTGAACATCAGGAATATCGATGTAGATATCCGTCTTGGCAGCATCGGTCCACTTTGTGAAATGATCTAGTGGTCTATTCTGACAGTTTTCTAGTTCGGATTGTAAACCTTCTTTATACCATTCATAGGTGCTAGAAAAGGTGTTATCGATTCTTTCCACGATGCTGATACGATCAGGACAGATGATTTTACTGGTTTCTTCCAAGACTTTCTGGATGCTTTCCTCATAAGGAAGGTCGGAACCGAGAATATTGTTGATCTCTAACAAGAAGTGGTCGGTGTTGACATCCTTTTCCATCTTGTCCTTCTCCATGATCTCATCATCGACAACCACGAAGATAAAACTGGAGGTGTTCTTTTTATATCCAGGCGAAGCGACATAGGAGACCCAGTGGTTTAGATCCTTGCTATAAACAACGGCCTTGATCTGCTGTTTCGTCTTGTTAGATTTAACAGCGCTGGTAATCCAGTCTTTGCTCTGTTGTGGGAAGACTTCGGAAAAGAGTTTTCCGATGATTTTCTTAGCGGGTAAAGAAACCATCTCTGCATATTTCTTGTTCACATAAAGGTAGCGTAAATCTACGAGTTCTTTTTCTTCGTTGTAGATATTTTCAAACATGGCGTAGGATACTGGTAAGGCATCTAAAAACTCAGGTTTCAATTCATCGGCCTGAGCTAAATAATCTATCTCTTTCTTTTTGCTACTTTTGAGGTTTTTATTCGTCAATTTCATAGAAACCACCTCCTAAACAAAAAACATATTTAAGGAGGGGACATAGATATTACTTAAATTATAACATTATTAATCACTAGTCAAATATATCTTTTTTTGCTCATATGTTTCATTTTTATGAATTGTTGAAATAACCCTAAAAAGACTGTTGTTAAAACAAAAATAATGGAATTTATTTGTTCAAGTGGTATTCTATAGCAGGAGAAAACCATGTTTAACAGAATTATTTCCACCAGTGAAAAAATCTTAAAAGACGTCAAAAGAATCATACGAATCTCTGATTTGGTGATTCAGGCTTTGTGTATCGCTTTTTGTGCTTATAACATTTATCAGCACGCTGTTCATGGAACAGCTTCACTGATTCCCTATATTGTCATCATGATTCTTTCCTTGATCTATTTTGTCTATTCCGCTGTCACCCTGGCAAGAGGCCAAAAGAGATCAAATAAACTCTTACGTGACATTATCTTCTGGTCCAAGTTTGGTTGTCGATTCACCATTCTGATCATCTCTATCTATGATATTGCTACCAAAAATGAAAGCATCTTATCCATCATCTTGACCATCGGTTTATTAGCCTTGTTGATGATTCAGGTAGTGATGGAAATCTACAGTTTCTTCAT
>CACXYG010000115.1 GCA_902771745.1 uncultured Erysipelotrichaceae bacterium
GACCGCCGACGTAATTAGCGACATCCATCAAGATATAGGTTCTCATACGAGCCTGGGCGTTTTCATAAGCGGTATCACCCTCACCCTGATATTCTTCTGGATGACCGATCTGCTTCAAGTGGAGTTTGACGCCTTCACCGATTGGAACAATCTTAGGTTCGATATTTAAACTCTTCATCAAGTTGATGGAGTTGTTAAAGGTCAAAGAGGAGGTATTTCCTTCATTTGGCATGGTATAGCCGATGATTTCAACACCATCGACAAGTTTGCTGGCTTCATGACAGACGAGAAAAGCGAGTGTCGAATCAAGACCGCCAGAGATACCGATGACTAGCTTCTTGATACCGGTGTTTTTGATACGAGTGGCAAGACCATGAGCCTGGATGGTCAAGATATCCTGACATCTTTCTTTTCGGATAGCATCATCTTCCGGAACAAATGGTTTACGGTCGACAACATAGTTCTTTTCTTTTAATAGAGCAGCGACTTCTTCAGGGGTGATATCTTCTTTTCCACCCATCGGCTTACAGGTGGTGGAGAGAATATCAAATTCTTCGATACCCTGATTGATGAAAGTGGACTGATGTAATCGGTTATAGCTGTTTTCTTCTAAGTCGATGATGGAAGTGATGACGCTATTTTCCTTAGGGAAGATCATCTCCTTTAATAAGCGACCATTATTGGCAATCATGCTATGACCAGAGAAGACGAGATCCTGACTAGATTCATTCATATTGGCAGAGCAATATAAGTAAGCGCAATAACCCTCACCAGAAGTCAGAGTGACCATCTTTCTGCGATATTCTTTCTTGCCGATGATCTCATTAGAAGCGCTGGGATTGACGATGATATTCGCGCCGGCAAGAATGGCGTTAACAGATGGTTTATTGACGACCCATAAGTCTTCACAGATCTCTGTGCCGATCAAAGCGCCAGAGTGGCTATCTTCGAATAAAAATCTAGTACCAAAGGGGCACATGAAACTTGAGTTTTCAATTGTTTCAGATAAGATGTCTTTACCGGAAGCAAACCATCTTGATTCATAGAATTCACCATAAGTAGGAATGTGAATCTTAGGAACCATGGCAACGATACGACCATTGGACAAATAAGCGGCAGCATTATAAAGATTGTTGTTAAAACGGATTGGTAAACCGACGACAACGGTGTTATCTAAACCAGCAGTAGCAGAGGTGATTTTGACCAATTCCTTTTCGGTTTCTTCTAGTAAAGCATCCTGGAAGAATAAATCCTGACAGGTATAACCAGTCAAACATAGTTCAGGAAAAACAAGTAAGGATAAATCCTTATTCTGATTTATCATTTTGATGATGCTAGAAGCGTTGTAGCTAGGGTCACCGATCTTTAAAGATGGGATAAGACAACCGACTTCTAAATAGGTGTTCTTCATATTACTGTTTCCTTTCTAACCAAGGTAGGATTTCCATAGGAACATAATTCTTGGCTTCTTCTAATCTGCCTTCTTGTAGCAAAAGTCTGATCTTACTAGATGAAAGAGATTGATAATCTCTCTTTGTTTCAAGAAAGAGGAAGCGATCTTTTCTTTGCTGTAGATACTCGCTTTTGTTCATGATGGCGTTGATATCATCGTGATTTCTTTTCATCACGACGATACCAAACTCATCAAGAATTTCATCAATATAGAGCCATTTGCTCTCAAGACCTTCTAACCAATCACTACCCATGAGAAGTTTTAGATCATAGCCTTCTTCTTTTAATTTCTTTAAAGTGAAATAGGTTCGAGACTGTTCTTTTTGAGCAATTTCAATATCAGAAACAATCATCCAAGGATGATGACGACTGACTGCTAAAAGCATTTCATATCTCTCTTTTTCAGTGTAGGAAAAAGACTTTCCTTCCGTCTGGAGGATGTACTTTGATTTGCTAGGAACAAAGATGACATACTCATATCCTAAAGTCTTTCTAACCTCATCAGCAAGATATAGATGAGCAAGACTCATCGGATTAAAGGCGCCACCAAAGAAGAGAGCTTTTTTCATTTAGATGGTTCCACCGTGAAGCTTCGCATATAAGTCTTCACGTAAATTATAAACCGCTTCGGTTAAATCGACATAGTGTTTGTGTGGAAGTTCTGGTCTGAGTTCAGATTCCCAGACTTTATTCTCTAACTGGTCTTTGACAAAGGCTTTCTTTTCCGCAATGGATGGAAGAGTAGCAACAAGTTCGCCATTGACGATATAAGGAACTAAGATCTTTTCAACCTTATATGGAACAATCGTTCTTCTACGATGGAAGTCTTCGGTATCAAAGTTGATGATCTTAAGTGGTTCACCTTCCTTGATTTCTTCACCATCAAGAGCGATGACATCACACTGTCCCTTACCTTCTTCATCATAGATACGATAAGCCATGAGTTTGCCAGGGATGATGGCCTTAATAGCTGAGTCAGAGCACTTCATCTTAGGCGTATAAGAGCCATCCGCATTTTTGACCGCGACTAACTTATAGACACCGCCAAAGACAGGATCGGTAGCAGAGGTGATCAAGTTTTCACCAACACCATAACTATCAAACTTGGCATTTTCATAGATTTCCATATCGGCCATCTTCTTCTCATCAAGAGAGTTCGAAGCAACCAGTTTGATATAAGATTTACCAGCCTTATCCAAGGCTTTTCTAAGTCTCTTATAGGTTCTAGCTAAGTCACCAGAATCAACACGTGCAGACTTGACTCTCTTATTTGGATCATCTGGATACTTTTCAATTAAATAGTCATCTAACTTGATGAGGTTAGGAAGACCAGATTCAAAGACGTTGTAAGTATCTAAAAGAAGAGAGACGTTATTTGGATAAGTATCCGCAAAAGCTTTAAAAGCGTCATATTCGGTTGGGAAGAATTCAATAAAGGAGTGAGCAACCGTGCCAACGGCTTTCACATCACTACCATACTTCATCTCCGCTAGACAGTTTGCGGTACCGATACAACCACCAAGAATAGCGGCATAGGCACCCTCATTACCCGCCGATTCACCCTGGGCACGTCTGGTGCCAAATTCCATGACGTTTCTTGGGGTATGAGTGGCAAGACCAGAAATACGAGTCGCCTTAGTCGCGATTAAAGAGTGGAAGTTCATGGTCTGAAGGAGGTAGGTTTCAATCAAGATGGCACCGACCATATCACATTCGATACGGACCATCGGAACCTGAGGATAACAGACACTTCCTTCCTTCAGGGCGTACATGTCACCTTTCCAGCGATAATTCTTCAAGTAGGAAAGGAATTCTTCACTCATACCCTTGGTTCTGAGATAGACGATATCTCTATCCGTGAAATGATATTCTAATAAAAACTTGGTCAAGGCTTTCTGACCCGCAGAGATGGAATAACCCTTGTTATCTGGGTTTTCTCTGAAAAACATATCGAAGACCATCACCGTATCCTTAAAGCCGTGAAGGAAGAGGGAATTGGCCATCGAGAATTCATAAAAGTCGGTGACCATTGCAGGATTGTCATAATCTTCATCTGCGATATAAGGTTCAACATTAATTGCCATAGCAAATCTCCTTAACAACAATAACTATGCTTGTTTTATAGCCTTAACATTATAGTTGGAAATGCTACATACTGCAAATAAAGTTGCTGCAATCATGATATAAATATCATGAATAGAAAAAGACATGGAAGGGAAAGGATAACTTCCATGTCTGGTGGGGTAAATTTTCATCAGGTCTTTGTTCATATCTTAGATGATATTTCTTAAAACTGAATATATCATAACTTGATAGGTAGAAGTTCTAAGGAACAAGTCTTAAGGGAGAACTTGTTCATATCATAATTGATATTTACCTTTGGTCTTTCAAGTCTTAGCTGACTAATAAGAGTAGAGGAGAACAAGTGCTCCTTTGATGAAATCATCTTTGTTGTTTTTCATTGATCGATATGTGTGTCCTCCTTTGTTGACTATAGTATAGATGGGCTAGTTAAAGTCAACTTTAAGGAATAACTAAAAATAAGTTAAAGTTTTCTCTTTTTGAAAAAGGTTTCATTATGAAATCCTTTTTCTTGTTTACTTATATGAATTGAAATTGTTATCGTTATTTGGCTTTTCTTGGTGTTTTTAAGATGTAGGAGATACCAAAAGTCTCACAACCCGTATGACAGACGATGACTGCGCTTGCCCCAGTGGCATAGACCATCTTGTCACCGATTAGAGGCTGTAATTCTTTCATTGCTCTTTTGATCTGTTCTTCGGATTCAATCTGAGCTAAGAAGACTGGGTAGTTTAAATCGATATTGTTGTTCTTCAAGTCTTCTTTGAATTCATCCACTAACTTCTTTACACCCTTGGTGATGTCTTTACCTCTGGTTAAGGCTTTGACTTCTAATTTACCGTCTTTATGATGAATGAGGGGATGAATATGGAAGGTATTTGCAAATAAGTAGGCAAGACCAGAACATCTTCCGCCTTTATATAACCAGGTCATGTTATCGACAACAAAGTCCATGATGACACGAGAGGCTCTATCTTCATGATTGTGAATGATCTCTTCAACAGAGAGGTCCTTTTTAAAGTCTTCCATGATGGCGATGGCTTCTAAGCCCTGGCCAGTGACTAAAGATAAAGAATCTAAGATGGTGATCTTATCTTTTAAGCCCATCTGTTCCACGGCCATAACCATATAGGAATATTCACTAGAGGTCTTAGAAGAAATTGGAAGAACGAAAAGATGATCATGACCTTCTAATTCTTTCTTCATAACTTCCATCAAGTCACCGATGGATTGGGTAGAAGTCTTAGGGATGGTGTTTGTTTTTTTTGCAATCGCTAAGACTTCTTCGGTGGTGATCTCTTTACGATCGATATATTCTTTTCCATCTAAGTGGATGATTAAATTTGTCGTTGCATAGTCATACTGTTCATCGATTTCGGCTGGGATAGAACAGCTGGAATCTACTAATAAACGATAGTTTGCCATATTGGTCTCCTTACGATATAATGAGGTGGTGACAAATGTCACCCCAAGAAAATATCACTTTTTTCACAAAAACTCTATAGTGCACGTGAGGGATAAAAGAGTCAGTCTTTATCGATGTTTTCTGGATCTTTCCAGTCACGATAGCGCAATTTAGTGCGCTTTTTCA
>CACXYG010000116.1 GCA_902771745.1 uncultured Erysipelotrichaceae bacterium
TGCGAGCTTCTACTCTCACTGGATCATCACCTCTGGAGAGCATTCTCTCCTTACAGGTCTTTTCGTCCAAGTTCATGTAGAAGAGAACAATCTTTGGATCGTTAAAGGACTTATAAGTCATGGCGCCATTGATCTCAAGAGCCATGCATTTATCGATACGAACTTCTTTTTTGGAGGTACCATAACTGTTGCCGTTGAAGGTGACATGTTCGACGAATTCATCGTTGTCAATCATACGATCGAATTCTTCTTTGCTGACAAAATGATAGTCAATATCGTTGACTTCACCATTTCTCATCGGTCTGGTGGTGTGAGTGATGACTTTCTTAATACCGTAGTGATCCTGAAGGTAAAGACAAGTAGCGGTCTTTCCTGATGCGGATGGCCCCGTAAGAATAATCATGTTCGCGTTCTCCTCTCCAAAATATTTAAACTATTTTAATGAGATATCTGTATGATTTCAATAAATTATTACTAAAATAGACGTGAATTTGCCTTTTTTAACAATAGTCAAAATCATTTTAGTTTGAAATCTACAATATGCTCAATTTCTTTTGTTTCTCTCAAGTAGAAATCTGGTTGAATCGAATAACTCTTTAAATGTTCTTCACTCTGATAACCCCATAAGACAGAACAGATGGTTCTCACCTTAAGGTTATAAGCAGTCTGAATATCCGTAGTAGAATCTCCAAAATAAGCAACTTTCTGATAATCTATATGATAATCCTTGGCCGCGTTGATAAAAGCCACTGGATCTGGTTTGGTGACGCCACCAAGCGGGATTCCTACCATCTTCTCAAATGTTCCTTTAGGAAAGAGGTTCTTTTCAATCTCTAGAGCAATCTTTTCTGGTTTATTAGTGTAGATAAATAAAAGCACACCTTTGCTTTTTGCATATGCCAAAGCATCTAGTAGACCATCATAAGGTTTCGTCTTAACCTGATAATGATCTAAATAATAGTTGTAATAAGTATCAAAGACACTCTGGAAGAGTTCTTGTCTTTCATGATGCATCGCTCTTTGAATCAACTTGACGGAACCATTACCTAAATAGGTTGTACATTCTTCATAGCTGATCGGCATGAAGTCATGACGAATCAAAGAATAATTGACCGCATCACAAATATCTTCCACTGTGGAGACAATCGTCCCATCCATATCGAAAATAAACGCTTGATAATCAGATTTTAATAAATTTTGCATGCAAAAATTGTAACACAAAAAGACGAATTTCAAAGCCAAACGCCTAGAAATTTAGTTCTTTTACCTATTTCACTTTTTCAGCGATATATTCAGCAAGTTTTTTAGCAATATTAATTCCTGAGACTTTCTCAATCTCAGTGAAGAAAGCATTTCCGTTAGCCTCAATGAAAATCGGCTCATCATTTTCATCGGTACCGACATCAATACCCGCATAAAGAAGACCTAAAGCCTTAGAAGCCTTTAAGGCCAAATCCTTATAAGACTGTGGAAGAGAATTAGTCACATCACGACCAGTACCACCCAAAGCGATATTAGAACGGAAGTCATGCTCGTTCTTTCTTTCCATACAGGCGATGACTTCATCACCGATGACGATGATTCGATAATCATGTCCCTGATGTTTTGCTAAGAACTTCTCATAGAAGTGTTGCGTCATCAGATATTTCATCTCAATCTCTTCTAGTTCTTTTCTATCGCGAACTAATAAAACTTGTTTACCTAAAGAACCATGACACTCTTTAAAGACGAGTGGATAGCCAAGTTCCTTTTCCACACGATCTAAGAACTTCTTCATCTGTTCTTCGTTTGGTTTTGGTGTATAGCATAAAGGAGCAGGAATGGTCATCGGAGCATTCACACCAGCCTGATATAACGCCAGGATAGACAACATCTTGTCATCAGATAACATCATCGACTCATAGGAGTTGAACAAAGGTAACTTCAAAGACAAAACCTTGGCAAGATAATTATCCTTATCGAGATCAAGAGCAAAAGCGTAAGAGGATAAATCCAAGGAGATATCATTACCACAGCAAAGAGGTAACAGCTCAATGGCGTCTTTGACTTCTACCTCGATACCTAAGGGACGGAATTCTTCGGTCAAACGAGCGGCTTTGTATTCGTTGTTCTGATTCTTGAAATAACCATTAATGACTAGCAGTGCTTTTTTCATATTTATAGATTATAGCGTGAATATCGATGAAAATGAACGGATTTTGGATAATACTTGCTTTTGAGCCTGACTCCTACTATAATAGATAACGCTTGTAAGAAGCCTTGTCTATATCGCGGGGTAGAGCAGTGGTAGCTCGTCAGGCTCATAACCTGAAGGTCATTGGTTCGAATCCTTTCCCCGCTACCAATGAAAAATCAAAAAGACCCATTCGGGTCTTTTTTTCGTTTCTAAACCTATGGTGAAGACCTTCAGGTTATGAGCGCCGTGATCCGTTATGCGTGCCTTTAGCACCATAAAACATCAATGCGACTCTAAAAAATTAGAAAAGGAGTATGCCCAAAAAGAGGAGACGACTCTTTTTAGGCATACCCCTATATTAAGGAGGAAATTCTTATCTATTTAAAATACGGATACTACTTATCCTCTTTTTCTTGAGGATTTTTTATCCTTCGTTACTTTTGACGAAGAATCCTTGCTGTTATTTTTGCTTCTAGCCATATGATCCATAAAAGCCATATCCACAGTTTTGAAAAACCATGGATAACGCTGATCATATCTTCTAAGTCTAACCATCATAACGTTCAGCGATATACTGCATATCTGGACCAAGATTCGCCCACCAGATATCCGTCTTCCAACGTTTATACTCGTAACGTATTTCCTTTCCGACATAACGAGCATGGGCTTTAAACTGTAATGGACCGATGTGAGGATTATCCATAAACTTCCAATCTCTTCGGTGTAGATGTTTGATGACTTGTTCTTTAGAGCAGACCACACAATAATTCACATCACCAAAGCAGATATAATCTGCTGGTTGATTACCTTCTACGGTTCCTATGAAAACATGACGAACCACAAAGTCGATGACAAAATCCTTATTGCAGTTAAGTTCTTCGTTCAGTTCCTTGATTCTATCACTGATCATAGCCTTGAACTTCACATAATCAATACGTTCTTTTCCTGAGCCATCCATAGTACCGTCGCTAAAATGATTTAAAAGAATGGTTGCTTGAGAATGAATCGACAAACCTTTTTCTCTTAAATACAGAACAAACTTTTTCAGATCTTCTTCACCGACTGTGGTCGCGCGACCACTCTTTAAAGAGATATACTTTCTATCTCCTTTGTACTCGATGAAGAAATCTGGTTTTTGGAATTTGTCTACCAAACCTGCAATCACGACTTCTTCGGGATCAAAGAAACCATAGATTTCTTTCATCATGTGTTGAAGATTATGTGGAAGATCACAAATCTTCTTTCCATTTAACGCTCTGACGAACTCATCTTCTTTTAATCTGCCAATATTTTTATGCATCTCTGATGCCTCCTTTCAAAGTAAATGCGTTCGTTATATAAATTGCCCAAAACGAGCTGTTTTTGTCTAAACTTTTTAAAAAATTTTTTTGTCTTTAGGAACTAAAATCTCAAATATTGCGATAACTATCGCAATATTTAAGAAAATTAGGCTCTGCATAAAAATTTTCACTTTAGTAATTTTTCCAAATGAAAAAACTCGGATACCCCGAGTTTTTTCACATTACTTTTTTAAAAAATTAGTTAGATCTCTTCTTACCCCAGAAGAATAAGGCAACTGTACCAGGACCAGTATGAGAACCAATGGTAGTGCCAATAGAGTTGATAACAACCTTACCATTCATATGAGGGAACTTCTCTTCGACCATTTCCGCAACCGGTTTGGCAAAGTCCATACAGTTCGACATAGAGATATAGACCTTACCATCATAATCTAAACCCTTATCAGCAAATTCAACCATCTTCTCAACGATAGCCTTTTCAACTTTCTTGATGGTACGAATCTTTTCTCTTGGAGCAAGATGACCATCCTCATCCATATTGAGAAGAGGACAGATGTGAAGAAGGTTACCTAAGAAACCAGAAGTCTTAGAGATACGACCACCTCTGACATAATACTTCAAGTCCGTAGAGAAGAACCAATGATGGACTTCAAGCTTATGTTCTTCCGCCCAGGCTCTGAGTTCTTCAATCGCCATACCCTGATCTCTTAAATCAGCAAGTTTATCCATCAAAAGACCATAACCAGAAGAAGCACCCAAAGAGTCAACGATATAGATCTTTCTATCAGGATATTTCTCCTTTAACATGCTGGCCGCATTGCAAGCAGACTGGTAAGTGCCAGACAAACCAGAAGACAAAGAGACATGAAGAATATCCTTGCCTTCTTCTAAGAACGCCTCAAAGAACTTATAGTATTCACCAGCAGAAACCTGACTGGTCTTCGTCATCGCACCTTTTTCCATATCCGCATAGAACTTCTCATAAGGATAAGACTGACCAAAGTCATCCATATAATCCTTACCATCAACAATGAAATGGAATAAGACAGTCTTGATATCTCTATCAATATAATGCTGAGCATTTAAATCAGAAGTAGAACAGCAACTGATCACATAATCCGCCATAGTGGGCCTCCTAATAAAATCGCTTTTGACAACGCCCTATTGTAACCCTTTTATATTCACTAATCTAGAACAAAAAGGAGAAAAACAGGCCATCAGTCCAGAATCACAAAAACAACAAATTCTTCTAGATACGTTTTGCAACTTCTAAGGCAACAAATAGCTTATTGATGTTGTGATTAGCGTCATGTAACTGACTATGAACATAACGATCATCCGATAGAACATCACCCGTCACCAGGAAATCATATAGTTCCCAATCACGATAATCACAAATCGCCTGAATACCAGCTAGTTCCATCTCCACAGCAAGACAGCCATCTTCTCTACGCTTCTTGACCAGATTTCTCGTCTCTCGATAAAACGCATCCGTCGTCCAGACTCTCCCCTTGATATAAGGTAACTTCAGTTCCTCAAAAATAGAAGCAAGCTTATCTGCAGTCTTAATCCTGATATAGTCACTCGCAGGAGCATAATGATAA
>CACXYG010000117.1 GCA_902771745.1 uncultured Erysipelotrichaceae bacterium
TTATTCCGTCAGGTCAACGATGGTAATGCCATCGCCATGCCATTTGCCAAAGGCTTTGGTTGGGGTGCTGAATTAAATCTCAGATACACCTTCGAAAAGCTTCTTTCCACCAAGGGTGGTGAAGGTTATCCAAAGGAAAGAGTCATCCCTGAACAGAGAAACAAGAAGATCCTGGATGGTGTTAAAGCCGTCTCTTACCGTCCTCTTGTTGATATCTTAAAAGACTTAGATAGAGAACTTCTTCTCGGCGCTATCAACAGACCAGTCTTCCTTGATCTATTAAAGAAGTACGGCGAAGATAACGAAGTCAAGGCTTACATCTTATCCTTAGTCAAGTAAATCAAGATGCCTTCGGGCATCTTTTTTCATTCCTGATACAATAATCTTTGTGTTCCATCCCTTTTGAATGTACAATAATACCACTTGAGGAAAACTATTATGGACGAAACAAAAGAAACTCAAAACACAATAAACGAAAAAGACATTCCCGCTGTAGAAATTCCAAAACCCAAATACCAGTGGTGGCAAGAAGGAATCGTCGCCGGTATCATCATTTTATTATTGACCGTCGCTATCTTCTTTGTCGTCAGGTTATTACCGATTTTACAAAGTGAAGAAACCCTAGTCAAACTGACCTATTCCCAAGATAAATATATCCAGTTTGATTCTGGCTTTGGCTCCTGGTCACTTCTTCTTGGTGGTGTTGTAACCATCCTCTACTTTGTTCTCTTCTACTTTATCAGACCAAGTGGTGTCAAACCGGAATTCGGACCAAAATATAAATGGTTGATCGCTTATATCATCCTGGCTCTATTTGGTTATCTTGCCTATCTTGTGATCGCCGTCTTATTATCTGGTTGGGGAATCTCGTTAGCTTTATCAAGTGGAGTTGCAACCTTCCTAGTTGGTGTATATGACTATCTCATCTACAAGTCCTACATGGAACAAAGAACCATGTCTAACGCCCTCTTCTGGGAAATCTTCCGCTTTGCCATCGTCGGTCTCGTTGCTGCTATCTTTGACTTTGCTACCTGCTTCATCTTCCAGTTCTTGATCTTTGGTGGTTCGACTGCCCTTTATGTCACCGGTATCGCCACTGGTATGGGATTTATCATCGGTGTTACCATCAACTATCTCATGTCGACTTATATGGTCTATAAAGCAGCTAAATCCAATTTCTCCAAATCCGCCAAAGGTATCATCACCTTCCTTGTCTTATCCGCAATCGGTCTAGGAATCGGTGTTGGTATTCAATACGTCTTATACGATTGGCTATATATCGCCGTTGGTGTCTCCTTCTTGACTTATCCAGTAGACTTTGTCATTCGTACTTTAGTCGTCATGGTCTATAACTACATCACCAGAAAGTTATTTATCTATCGTTAGTCAGCAAATGAAAAGAGGTTATCTAGTCACTAAGAGTGATTGGATAACCTCGTTTTAGTTTGTTAATTTGCCATCATGTAGAAGAGAGAAGAACTCGTCAGAAGAATAACACAAGCAAAGTTCATAACTGTCTTCAAAGTAAGAGCGACTTTGGAATGATTTTCCTTGATGGTATCTTTAAAGATATCATTTTCTTTCGCAAGCAGATAACCAAGAGGAAGAATGATCGGAACGATATATCTAAAGTCAATGGAGCAGCCATAAGGCATGGTGACCTGCAGATATAAGAACATGAGGATGATACCGATAAGAAGAAGGAACATCATCATACCATCCTGACCAAACTTTTTCTTTCTCACCAGGATATAAATCAGATTGACCCATAAGGAGAACCATAAGACATAGATCGCAACCGTGGAGATCACCGCCATACCTTGACTAGAAGCCGTACCCCAGTTGCTGAATTCACCAAAGATAGAACAACGTAAGGCATAGGAGAGAATGTTGTAGTTATAGAAGGCAGAGCAGAAGATACCGTGTTCAAAGTCAGGGAAATACACCGGTAAGACATAACAGACAAAGGTGTTATAAGTCACGTCAGTGTAGATGATACCCTTATTCATATTGATACGGTCATAGTATTCAATACTCTCTGGACGATTGATCAAGACCCAATCACGACTGCCGGTAAATAATTCGGCATTGAGAGATTTAAAGACAAAGTTGAATGGAAGATCATAGACAAAATGGGTATATAATTGCCACCATAAGCCGATTGGCGCAGCGATGACAAGGAAGGCGACAAACTGTAATAACAACGTCTTCAGTGGTAAGGAGCCTTCCTCTTTTCTGATGGAGTGAATCAACTGGACAAGATAACCAAAGGCCATACCTAAGGCAATAGTGGAAGCGCTCATCTTACTCATCAAGGCCAAGCCGACAAATAAACCAGTCAGACACATATCAAGCCAGGTCTTTTTACCCGTATACCAACGGACATAATAATATAAGGCGATGACGCTGAAGAGAATGGATAAGCCATCGTTGTTCAACTGACCGGATAACTGAATCAGACGTGGGAATAAAACGACGAAGGCAATCGCAAGAAGCTTGCTGCCGTTAGAGAATTTCGTCTGGTTGATTGTCTTGGCCAAGAAGAGAGAAGTCAGATACATATAGAAACAAGCGAGAATCTGACAAGAGTAGTAAAGCGTGTTGACTTCCGCTTTACCAACCATCACCGTACCTTCTAATAACGCATTACTGTTGACGGCTTCAAAGAAGCGCATGAACATACCCTGAATAAAGGCGTTGAGCGGTGGATGATAGAATTGATAAATAGTATTGGGAGTGATGTGGTGATCAGGAAGCGTGCCTGTGGAATAAAACGCATAGGCATAATTGTAGTGAGAATCATTATTGGAGGAGAAGGTGTCATATTGTCTTGAGGTGGCTGGCGTATAAAGCATATAGGTTAGACGTAAGACAAAGCCAACCATCAATAACAAGACAACTACTCTTCGATAAGTCAGTTTATGATTGACCAAAAGATATAAGAAATAAATGAAAATCAAGGCAAGAAGAGTAAAACCATAACCTTTTCCAAAGGCACCAGCTTGTACATTCTTGATTTCAGGCATACCTTTGATCCAGATAAAAGATAAGAAGATAAAAACAAAAGCGACAACCGAAACGATGATTTCAAATAACCAGATTGGTAATTTGAAAATCTTTTCGTCTTCTTTCGCAACGTCTTTATCTAAATTCAACCCTTTGGTCAACAAAGAGATTGGCGCATTCGAAATCATATTTATTTTTCTTTCTTTTTCTCGTCATTACCTTCGTGATAACTCTTTTCGGTATTGACGTTCCAGACATCGCTTTTATCGGTCTTACCTTCTAAGTAGTCATCAACTGCAGTCAAAGCAGAAAGCATGGAGTGATCCATGTTGTTATATCTATGCTGACCATTTCTACCGATACAATAAAGGTTAGGAATGGTGTTGAGATAAGACTGAACGAGTGGGAATTCATCATATGAACCAAAGTAGGCTGGATAAGCCTTCTTGACTTTGACTCTGACTGAATCTAAGACGCAATCTTCTGATTCGATGATGTCCATGGAGACAAGTTCCTTGACGGCCATATCGATGAAATCTTTATCGGTGGCATTCCACATCTCATCGCCTTCATTGCAGAAGTATTCCAAACCGATCCAGACTTTGTGTTCTGGGTCTTCCACCATGTATGGAGACCAGTTGTTGAAGATCTGAATACGACCCATCTTGACGGTTCTTTCCTGAACATAGATCCAGTTATCGGGAACGATGTTGTTTAAGGTCTTCAACTTTGTCTTGTTCTTGATCTTCAAACCGTTGAGAAGTAAACCGACGGTGATAAAGTCACGATATGGAAGGGTAGTGGCGATTTCATATTCGTGCTCTGGAACAGTCTCTTTACCTAAGGAAGTGAATAGATCCTTGATTGGCATCGTAGAGAAGACTTCATCACATTCAAAACGGTCTCCCTTCTTAGTGATGACAGCCTTGATGTTGTTATTTTCATCTCTTTCAATCTTATCGACTTCCTGATTGAAAAGAATCTGACCACCCATCTCTTTGACCTTTTCAGACATGATGGTATAAAGCTGGCCTGGGCCCTTCTTAGGATATTCAAACTGGTTGATCAAGGAAGTCTCAACTTCTCTTTGCTTTTTATGGAAAGGAGCGGTGATGGCTTCTTTAACTGCTTTACGCAAGGATAAACCTTTGACTCTTTGGCTACCCCAGGAAGCCGATAACTGCTTTGGCGAAACACCCCAGACCTTGGTGGTGTAGTCTTCAAAGAAAAGACGATATAAAGTCTTACCAAAACGGTTGATATAGAAATTCTCTAAGGAATCTTCTGGTAACTTATGAACACAGGACTTGATATAACCAAAACCAGCCTTCATAGTTCTGCCAAAGCCCATATTGATGAAGGTTCTTGGCTTCATGGAAATTGGATAATCAAAGAATTTTCTCAAGAAATAGATACGAGAGACACGATGTCTTAAAAGCATGACATCGTCAGTCACTTCTGGATCTGGACCATTGGGATTCCACTCTTTTACATTGCCTAAAATCTTATCATCAAAAGAAGGAGCGCCTTGAATTGGCATCAATTCTTCCCAGACCTGATTGACACGGTCCGATTTGGTAAAGAAACGATGGCCACCGATATCCATACGATTACCATTGTGCTCGACAGTTCTAGAGATACCACCGACAAATTCTTCGGCTTCTAAAACAATCGGCTTGATATCACTCTTCTTGAGCAATTCATAAGCGGCGGTCAAACCAGCTGGGCCCGCACCAATAATTACAACTTTCTTTTCTGACATTTTGAAGGTTCCTTTCGTGTAACTAATTGTTCTTATCTTCTGGAGTCTTGTGGATTTCAATGAGGTAGGTTGGTCTATTTCTGGTATTGATCAAAATGTTGTGGAGATAAATACCAAGTAAACCGACGACATCTATGACAATGGCAAGGCCTAAGAAGACAAAAGCAACAATGCTGAAGACCATGATGAGTTCCATTCCACCGACAACCCTAAAGTGTCCAAGCATGAGGAAGACAAACATGACAACAGAAGCAAATAACCAGAAGAAGGTAGCAAAAGCACCTAACTTG
>CACXYG010000118.1 GCA_902771745.1 uncultured Erysipelotrichaceae bacterium
GATGCTGGTAACTTCGTCAAGATGGTAGAGGAACATCAATCCATCAAGATTTGTTGTCCAGAAGAGATTGCCTATATCAATGGATGGATCAGTGAAGAACACTTAAGAGATCTTGGTCAATCCATGCAAAAGAATGAGTATGGACAATATCTCTTAAGAGTTGCTGGTAGCAAAATACATTTATACTAGAAAGAAGATAAATAGATAAAATGGCATTCACATTCCACAAAACAGATATCGAAGGTGTCTATATCATTGAACCACAGTGTTTTGGTGATGACAGAGGATACTTCATGGAGACTTATCAGAAAGATCTTTTCGATAAGGCTGGTTTGAATTATAACTTTGTTCAATCCAATCAGTCTAAGTCTCATAAAGGTGTACTTAGAGGATTACATTTCCAGACAAGAAAACCACAGGCGAAACTTGTCAGAGTCGTCGAGGGCGAAGTCTACGACGTCGCCGTCGACTTGAGAAAAGACTCTCAAACCTATGGTAAATATGTTGGTGTAGTTCTCTCTGCTGAGAAACATAACATGTTCATGATTCCAAGAGGCTTTGCTCATGGTTTTGTCGTACTTAGTGAAACTGCCATCTTTGAATATCAATGTGATGATGTTTATGATCCTGGCTTTGAAGGTGGTATCATGTGGAATGATCCAGAAGTCAATATCAAGTGGCCATATGAAGGTGAATTAGATTTATCTCCAAAGGATCAGAAACATCCTACTTTGAAAGATGCTCATATCGAATTTGGTATGAAAGATGGTCATTTACAGGTGTTATAGAATATGATTACAAAAGATTCAAGAATCCTAGTTACCGGTTTCAAAGGTCAACTTGGATATGATTGCGTAAGAGAACTCAAAGAACGTGGATATACCAACGTTCTAGGTATTGATATTGAAGATTTAGATATTACAGATGAACAAGCAGTTCATAAGTTCATCAATGACTACAAACCTAACGTTGTCATGCATAATGCTGCCTGGACAGCTGTAGATAAAGCAGAACAGATGCCAGATGCTGTCTATAAGGTGAATTCCTTAGGCCCAAAATATATTGCTGAAGCCTGTAAAGAAGTAGATGCTACTATGTTCTATATCTCCACTGACTATGTCTTTGAAGGTAAAGGAGATAAGGCTTATGAAGTAGATGATCCAAAAGTGGGATTATCTGTCTATGGTAAGACAAAGTCTCAAGGTGAAGACTTTGTCAGACAAGCCATAGACAAATACTTCATCATCCGTATCTCTTGGGTGTTTGGCATCAATGGTAAGAATTTCATTAAGACCATGTTATCTTTAGCAGAAAGAGGTCTTAAAGAATTAAATGTTGTCTGTGACCAGATAGGTAGTCCTACCTATACCTATGATTTATCCAAACTCATGTGTGACATGATGGTTACTGATAAGTATGGTATCTATCATACTACCAATGAAGGTTTCTGTTCTTGGGCAGAGTTTGCTTCCTATATCTTCAAGGTTGCTGGTATTGATATGAAGGTCAATCCAGTAACAACTGAAGAATACAAGAAGTTAGTACCTAACCAAGCAGATAGACCATTGAACAGTAGAATGTCTAAATCCAGTTTAGATAAAGCTGGATTTAATAGATTGCCTTCTTGGCAAGATGCCACGGAAAGATACATCAAGCAATTGATTATTCACTATAATAGTGTTGATGCAAGTCTCTATCTTTTACCACTTATCAAGAAGAATTCTATAAATACCCTTGAGCTCAAGATGCTGAATCAATTTGTTTCATATAATTCATTTTGTGATTTCGTTAAATGTGGAATAAACAATCTCGGAAATATTTTAAAAGAAGTGTACACAAGTTATAACGAGAAAGATCAAATAATCTCACTTGAATATACGTTGCAGGGAGAGTAATTAGTCATGTCAAAATTCTTAGTCACCGGCGGAGCCGGATTTATCGGAGGTAACTTCCTCCATACGATGGTCGATAGATATCCAAACGATACCTATGTCTGTATCGATGCTTTGACCTATGCGGGTAACATGGAAACATTAGAACCCATCATGAACAGACCAAACTTCAAGTTTGTCCATGAGAATATCTGCAACAGGGAAGCTGTGTTCAAACTCTTTGAGGAAGAGCATTTTGACTATGTCATCAATTTTGCTGCGGAATCTCATGTAGATAGATCTATTGAGAATCCGGGTATCTTCCTCAATACCAATATCATTGGTACACAGACTTTAATGGATGCCTGTAGAAAGTATGGTATCAAGAGATATCATCAGGTATCCACTGATGAAGTCTATGGTGATCTTCCTTTAGATAGACCAGACTTGTTCTTCACGGAGAATACTCCTATTAGAACATCTAGTCCATATTCTGCTTCTAAAGCTTCTGCGGACTTGTTAGTCATGGCCTATCATAGAACCTTTGGTTTACCTATCACCATCTCTAGATGTTCTAATAACTATGGCCCTTATCAGTTCCCAGAGAAGTTGATTCCACTAATCATTCAAAAGGCTTCAAGAAACAAATCCTTACCAATCTATGGTAAAGGTGAGAATGTCAGAGACTGGTTATATGTCGGTGATCATAACAACGCCATCAATCTTATCGTCCGTAACGGTAAGGATGGTGAAGTCTACAATATCGGTGGACATAATGAGAGAACCAATCTTCAGGTGGTCAAGACCATTCTCAAAGTTCTAGGTAAGCCTGAATCTTTAATTACCTATGTCACTGATAGACCTGGTCATGATTTAAGATATGCGATGGATCCAACCAAGATTGAGACTGAACTTGGTTGGAAGCCTACCTATAACTTTGAGACTGGTATTGTTCCAACAATCGAATGGAATTTAAAGAACCAGACCTGGTTACAGCATGTTGAATCTGGTGAATACATGAAATGGATGGAAAGATACAAGAAATAATAAGATTTCTTATTATTTTCCGTTATAATGTTATCTATTGATGTATTTAATTAGATGAACATGCAAAACATGAAATGTCGATTCATCGTCAATCCGTTCTTCTGGTTCACCTTCGTATGGACCTTGATTTTGCTGATTCATACTTTAAATATGCTAGAGATCTATCCAGCAGCACCCACTGAGTTATTTATCTTTATGATAGGGATACTTTTACTCAGTGTTGTTTTTGGTGTTATCTATCAAAAAGTATTCCTGAAAGGCAGAACTCAAATCGCATTAGACAATGATAATCCAAACTGGGTTTGGATTATCGCCTGTCTAGGAGGATTTATCCTAGAAGTTCTCTATTCCAGGATGATTCCAATATTAGAAGTCTTTAAAGGTAACACCTCTTCTTATCAAGAGTTTGGCATTCCTCATTTTACCTTTGTGATTGTTTCCATGACAATTGCTTTAACTGGCATTGCCAGTGTAAAGCTGTTCTATGGAAAAGAGCACAAAGGTATCCATATCGCTACCATCTTAATGTGTCTAGGTATCTTCTTACTATCTTATTCTAGAGGTATTCTAATCTTTGCTTTCTTAATCGTCTTAGCCGTCTTTTTAACCAAGATTCGTTTTTCTTTATCCACCATTGTCTTTTTAATTGTTTTAGCTGTCATCGGTTCGATATTGTTCAATGCAGCCGGCAATATCAGACAAAACGCCGCATTTAATGATTCTACCTACATCATGGATATTGCCGGCTTCAAAGATGAATATCGATTCTTGTCTCCATTTTCATGGGTGATAACCTATGTGGATACTCCTCTTGGTAATCTCTGCTATAACTTTGTCAATGTAGAGCCATTAAACGATACTACTGGTTTACTTAGTCAACTGATACCAGACTTCATCAGTAAACGTATCTTCCCCAATTACAATTCTTCTTTGGTTTTGGTTCAACCAGGACTTACTGCCTCCAGCATGTTTGCTGGTGGCTATAAGTATTATGGTCTACTAGGTATGTTTTTAAGTTATATCGAGTTAGTTGCTTTAGTCTTCATCTGTGCCTTTGTCACCAGAAAGAACACCAAGATATTCTTAGCCACCACTGCTTCCTTAAGCATCATGGCAGCCATGACCTTCTTTGATAACATGGTCACCTATTCTGGTTACTCTTTCTTCTTGATCTTCTATATCATCTATCGCTTCTTTGCTCATGATGATACGGAGTATATCATGAGTCAACAAGTGATAGACTACATCATCATCAACTATGATGATTTTGAGGAGTTATTAGCATGATCTATATCTTATTTGTCATCTATCAAAGCAAGTTTGTCTTAAAGGAGAAATACTTCTCCTTAAACAACAACGACTTTCATGTTGTCGTCTTTGATAACTCTTTTGAGAAAAATTATTTAGAAGAAAACCAGGAGTATTGCTTAACTCATAACATTCATTACCTGACCGAAGGGAAGAACATCGGTTTATCCAAAGCCTACAACAGAGTTATCAAAGACTACATCAAAGAAGATGATTATCTGATGATTCTAGATGCTGATAGCAATATCGAAGTGAGTTATCTTTTATCTTTAAAGGAGAATCTCATTCCCACCCATAGAGAAATAGAAGTCTTTTCTCCGATCAACATCAATAGCAAGACTAAGGAGATTGATTCTCCTTTAAAGATAACCTTCAATCCGTTTTTTAACTCCACCAAAGTAGATTTCAAAGAAAACAACTATGACTACTTCAAGGTGATCAACAACGGTTTACTGATCAAAGGTTCTGCTTTAAAGAAGATCAATGGTTTTGACGAGAATATCTTTTTATATTTCTCTGATTCCTATCTTTCTTTTGCTCTCTACGAAAAAGGAATCAAGACCTTTGTCACTGATTATCAGAACAACTGTGAGTTCTCCTTTGATTATCTAGAACATAAAGCCTTAAAGAGACGTTTAAGACTCATGAAAAGAGATGGCAGATATTTTTATAAGACCATCTATAGAAGGCTAGGTAAGCCTTCTATCCTTGGTCTTATCCATTATCAGCTCTTCTCTATTAAAAAAGCCAAAGAATGTTCCTCTACTACTTCTAAAAAGTATTTCCTTTCTTATCTATTCAGTGGAAAGGAGAAAA
>CACXYG010000119.1:0-1444 GCA_902771745.1 uncultured Erysipelotrichaceae bacterium
TAATCATCAATTCCCAGAGAAAGGATATGTAATACCTACACTGGTAATTACATAATACAAGGAACTTTATGAACCATTATAAGTACATCCATCGTTTTGCACTGCAAAACACAAAAGACGTCAAGCAGATCTAAGAAGACAACAAACAAAAGAAGGATACCAAGGAAATGGTTATGCCTTTTGGCGAACTCTTTTTCCGCGTGGCCTTTGATTTTGAAAAGAAGGAGTGTGTCCAAGTCTGCTTCTTCTTAGACGAAATCTTTGAATGCTTTGGAAAGAAGAAGTTTGCAGACTATTTCGAGTTTTTAAAGCACGTGGTGGATCATTCATCCGTCAAGTCGGGAGTAAAACAGAATCAGGATGGCCAATATTATCTCGTCGTCAGTGCGAAAAACTTCTATCAAGGTAAACTGAAGGAAATGAATCCTTTATATACCTGTTGTCGAATCAGTGAAACATTAGTCAAAGTGTTGGATTTGAAAGCATATCAAGATGAGGAGAAGGATTCCTTTATCGATGATAATCTTTTCAATTATATGCTAGTCGAGGCTTGGAAAAAGGAAAACCTGATCCATAATATTCTCAAGATTGGTGGCGTTGTTGGTATTGTTCTTGGTATTGTTCTTTTAATCGGAAGCGAGAATCAAGCTTTTGCAGTGATATTGATCATCGCTGGTATTTTAGCCGGCGGGTATGGCTATTTTGCTAGCCGCAAGCTAAAACGCAGAATCAAGAAGATCAAATAAAGGAGAACACTATGGGTGTTTTAGAAGGAATATTATTTGGTGCTCTTGTTTGGGCTGTAGTCGGTGTAGTCTGCTATATCCTTAATTGGACACTGTTCCGCATTGGTCTGATTCGCAATTTGATGATTCTGATCCTTGGGATTGCCATGATGATTATGGGCTTCTCTGGTGGTTTTGTTACTGATGATTTTGGTTCAGATTTTTTTGCGAGTTTCATTCTTTTTGGCTCATCCATCAGTATTTTAGTCATTTTGATGGCCAACACTTATTCGTTAGAAGACTACTCCTATGATCAGGAATATCAGGTCGATCATTATGATTGGAATGATATCCTTCATGATTATGTCCATACCTATTCTTACACCAAGACGGAAAGAATCGGTCATTCTCAGTTCTTTTACCTTTATGTCGGTGGTGTTGTTGCTGGTGCGATTTTATCTTATTTAGCAATCTCCATGGAAATGTTCTGGCTCTTTGGTGTTCTTGGCCTTCTTGTTGTTGTAGCTTTATTATTGCTTCCATTCATCAAAAAGTTCTTAAAACGTTAATTCTTTATAGAAGATTTGAAGAAAATTTAAAGAAAACGGCTATTTGATTTTGTGACCAGATGGCCGTTTTTTGTCGAGTGCTTTTTTAAACAATGATAACCAGGAAAGAAAATGAAGTGAACCCCTCTAATTGGACCAAGGAGTAGGTCA
>CACXYG010000119.1:1473-6503 GCA_902771745.1 uncultured Erysipelotrichaceae bacterium
TTCAAATAACCATTTTTTGATAGTGGATTAAGTCAAATTACCTGAAGCATCAAGCGTGTGACCACTAGAGAAAGTGACCACTCTATTTTGTGGTTTAGGGTCAGAAATTGGACTTCCTAACTCGATAAATACACCATTTTTGATAGTCCAGTATAGACCATTATCCGGATCTAATAGCTCACCATTAGCGTCATCATTATCCTTAAGAAGATCAAGACTGGTTTCCGCATAATAATATAATGGTAAGGCTTGTCCAGTAGTAAAGAAACGCCAGGTCTTATTAGAAATGTTGGTGACTTGAGTCTGCTTCAGGTAAGTGTAGATTTTTGCGTTGCTGGAATTGTCAAACAAGGTTGAAAGGGTGTTATCGACATCAAATCCTGTAGGAAGAATGACCGTTGTCAGGTTTGGATCGTTAGAGAAAAAGTCGGAGTTCGATTCGTTGAACTGACAATTACGATTGGTGAATTCCACACTTGTAAGACTTGGGCAATTGGCCATGCAGTTGCTATCGAGTTTGATGCTTGAAGAATTGATGTTGATCTGAGTGACATTGGTGTTTTGGAAGACACTTTTTTCAATGGATGTGATGCTTTGTGGGAGGTTGATGATGCCATTAGGACAGATGGTATGACCGTTTGTCGCCCTATCTGCCATGAAGGAAAATGAACCGATCTTGGTCAGGGCGGTGAATTTACTGAAGTCAAAGTTGTTTAGAGCAGTGCAGTTCTTGAAGGAAGAAGAGCCTATACTTGTCAACTGAGTCAGATTTCCAGTAGCGGTAACACTGCTTAAGGAGGTGCAGTTTTCAAAGGCACTACCCTTTAGTGAAGTGGTTCCTGGATGTAAGGTGAGAATAGTTAAATGATTATTTTTAAAGGCGGCTGAACCGATAACGATTTGGGCTGAACTATCGCTAGGCCAGGTAATAGAAGTAATAGCACAATTTTCAAAACAACTATCTCCTAAGGTGAGGTTGCTTGAGGCAAAGGAGATAGTAGATAATCTGCTACAACCTTTAAATGCTTCACTAGAGATATTCATCTTGGTTGTGGTATGAGAAGAATCAAGTTCTTCTAAGGAGGTACAACCATTAAATGCTCTTGTCCCGATAGTAAAGGTGTGTGTTTTTAGTTCAGGAGTGATGACCTTAGTGATACCAGAGACGTTTTTAAAGGCTTCATCACCAATACCGACAAGTCCGGTATAAGTAAGATCTAAAACACCATTTTCCATGTCGTGCATGTCGCCATCACTATCTGGAATTCTAAACTTCAGACTAGCGGTGGTGATATTGGCAAATAGACCAGCTGGGATAGAGACTTCTTCAGCTTCATTCAGTTTTGGGAATTCGATCGCCTGAAGGCTTTCACAACCGTTGAACATGTTTTCTGGCAAAGCTAAAGTAGCACCCGAAGAGAATGACATCGCCGTCAAATCATAATAGTTGTCGTTATAGTTTTGAATCGGCTTATAAAGATAGATATAACTATCAGTTGGTTCCGCATTTTTGGCTTTTTTACAGACGGCGGAGAATAAGGCTTGGTTAAGAAGATTACCATTTCCGTCCGTCTTATAGGAACCGATGGCAAGGGTCTTGATAAAGAAGCCCATGCGGTAGGCGCCATATAAGGCTTCACCGGATTTGTATAGGCCTTTAAACGTACCGCTCTTGTAGTCGCTTTCTCCAATGTTATCGACATTGTAGTCACCTAAGTCACGATTAAGGAGAATCAGAAGAGCGTTCTTGTTATAGCTGACTGCATCATTGGAATATAACGAACAGGTGTAGTTCATAGAACTGGTGGAGGTTGGGTCAGTGCTAGTGGTCTGATAGGTGGTAGTCTGATAATATTTAGAGGAAGTCGATTCTGCACTATTTGCTTCATCTGAAGAGCGGAAGGTAATCTTCCTTAAGGACAGATTGTTGGAAAAGACGCTGGTCTGATACTTGGTGGTGTGGGTGTTTTCATCAAATAGACAAGAATACGGAATCTTTCTAAACTGCTTTATGTTACAGAAACTGAAGGCGTGTCTTCCAATGGTCCTTAGCGCGCTAGGCATGACATACTCATTTCCTGATGTGATTATCGTGCTTGACCCATTATAGGTGGTGTAAGTAGAGACTTCGTTTACTCCATACGCTCTCATGAAGGCATATTCACCAATTCTGGTAATCGTATCAGGTAAATAGACCTTGCTTAGATCTATATAAGAGGATGGATAACTTGCTTGACCATGCTTTTTATCATTATCACAAAAAGCTGCGGAGAAAGCTGAATCACCAATTTCTGTGACTGGATAAGATGTGTTATTGAAACTGATGGAGGGAGGAATGACAGCAGTACCGGTAAATGAAGCGTCTCTTCTATCGTATAGATACTTACTCATGATCGCTTTGGTATTCGTCTTATCTAAGACAAAGGCGCATTTATCCTGCATGACAAGTTCGTCATTAGTCGTGGCACCCACTTCGATATCAAGACTAGCTACACCTTGCTCATTTAAGATATGATCATTGTTGATGGTTTCCTTATAGTGGATGTTTTCATGATATGGCATGTTTTGATCAATGCCATAGACGGCTTCCTGACGGAACGTGTTACTATCGTCGACTTTGCTAGCAAAAGCATAGCCGTGATAACCCTTGTTATTGGTGGAATTCAAATAGGATTCATCACCGATTTTGTTCCATAAGGTCATGGAATCTAAGGTGGTATCTGGAGGAGTCGTATTTTTAAAGAAGTTCATCGGAGCCGGCTCATCATTGCCAACCATGTTATTTCCCATGGTGCTAGTTAGATACATGCATGCTCTAGCATTACCCTGGAAGGCCATCTTCTGGATTCTTAAGGTGGTCGAGGTGTTTGGCAAGACTAAGGTCTGAAGGAAAGGATCAGCGTAGAAGTCATTATAGTTGCTTCCGGCATTCCAGCCGATAGAGGGTTGAGCCCAGTTGCCGTTCTGGGTCTGGAAGGTGATAGACTTTCCTGGACGTTCTTCAAAGACGATTGTTCTTAACGATTCGTTAAGACAAAAGATTTGTAAACCGAGAAATAGATTGGGAGAAGAACTATCACCACGGAAGAAGACTTTATCAAGTAAAGGACAACCTGCAAAAACGTGAGCTGGTCTTTGATATTTATCTGTATCGGGCTTGCTAAACCCATATTTCGTTCTGTCCGCATCATTTAAACCAAAAGACTTGAAAGTCTTAGGAAAGACTAACGTGGTAAGCGAATAATTCTTCGTGCCGTCAGACTGGAGATAGTGGTTATAGTATTCTTTATCATTGACGATGTTATTTGAGCCATTGTTACCCTTGTCGCTGGCGAGAAGTCCCATCTTATAAAAGGCGTCGTGACCGACTACTTCTAAAGCCGAGACCCCTTCCTTATAGTCCCAGGTGAACTTCTTGACGTGAAGGAAGTTATAGTCTGTACCGTCCTGGCCAAAGGCAAAATCACCAACGGCAATAAGAGAATATGGAAGCTTGATCGAGACGATAAGGCTTCGTTGGGGAAGATAACAAAAGGCACGAGTACCGATATACTTTAATCCGGTAATCTGTGATAAATCGATACTTGGATTGTCGACAGGGTCGGTGGTACAATCGCTATTTACACCGATATATTTAAGATTGGTAAAGTATTGGAAATAGAGATTGTTGATTCTCTCTAAGGAATAAGGAAGATAAAGACGAACTAAAGTGCTTTGAATGGTGTTTAAGGCATCTTGGGAGATTTCCGTAACTAAGTTATTAGATTGAGCAGGAAGTCTAGTTGGAATAGAGATGACTTCGACATTTTTGGCATCACCAAGGTAGTTGAGAATCGTGACTTTGCCATCGATGGTCTGATATTGCCAGTCCGATTCCACCGCAATATCTCCAGCGTTGACGTTATAGGTATATTTTGAAGCGTAGATATCGCTATATAATCCCCAGTTAGGATGTTTCGTTTCCCAGGCGGCGATGTTGTCCTTGATACCAGAGAAATAGAACTTCAGACTGGAGGAACAGTTGTTGAAGGCATGAGCCTCAATATCGGTGTCAGTAGCCGTAAAGAAGGCGGTTGGAATATAGACTTCTTTTAAGTTGACACAGGACTGGAAAGCTCTTGCTCTGATGGTCTTGAGGTAACTAGAAAAATAGATGTTGGTGCTAAGATTGACACAGCCATAAAAAGCTTCATAACCGATTTCAGATATCTTATAGGGGAGTTTTAATTCTCGTAAGTTGTTGCATTTGAAGAAGCAGAAATCGGGGATTTTGGATAATTCAGAATACTCCACTCCTTCATCATCAGAGACCGAGCAGGCATCGCTTGTCGTCTTACTGCTGTTGGTGAAAGTGACGCTAGTTAAGTCATTGCAGCCATAAAAGGCGCTATCGCCTATTGCGCTTAAGGTATAAGGAAGAACAATGGAGGTGATATCGCTACAGAAGAACGCTTCATAGTCGATAGTGGTGATGTGGCTATTAGAAAAGTCAATCTGGGTAGCCGAGCAGTTTTTAAAGCCTCCGGCCATGATGGCAGTGACGTTCTTACTTTTGTGAGTCTCTTGTAGGGTGATTGTTCCACCCTGAGTTAGACCAGCATCAGTAAGACTGATACCATAAGTGCCATCACTTAGCTTGTAATAATGGAAAGTCGTATCAGAATCTTCATAAATGCCATTGACCAACTGCTTTGGTGTTCTTCTTGATATCTCATCCGCATTTAAAACATTGCTAAGCACACCAAAAAGAGGCATGACAAAAACAATTAACAACATAATGATGATTTTTCTTATCGTTTTTTGCTTCATATTGCCTCCTTTAAGCTTGATAGGTATAAGCAATGGTGTTTTCGATACTCTCTTTACCAAATAAGGAGATGACTAAGGTCTTGTTATCCCCCTCAGCAAGAGAGTGGTTATAGTTGTTAAGTGCCACATGGCTCATACCCGACATATCTTTTGTAGTCGTGACATAGAATTTTCCATCGCTTGGATTATACTTGAAAGAGATATCGCTATCCTTAGCCGCA
>CACXYG010000120.1 GCA_902771745.1 uncultured Erysipelotrichaceae bacterium
AAGGCGTCCAGGCTTTCTGTGAAGCTTGCCCAGATATTCCACTTTACGTCGGTTGCTTAGATAGACAACTCAACGAAAACGCCTATATCTGCCCAGGTCTTGGTGATGCCGGTGATAGAATCTTCGGCACTCTTAAAGAGTAATTATTAAAAACATCAGGGACTCCTCAAGAGTCCCTTTTCTTGTGAAACAAGTATTTAAAAAAAGTTAGTAGACTTTCCAGGAGGAAAAACTACTAACTTTTCTTTTATTTATTTGAAGTTGTTATTTGACTTTATGGTCGATAATCTTACCGATAAACATATAGTGTGGTGCAGTATCTTTGTTGGAGTAATGACGTTTTTGAACTTCTTCTGGTAAATCTTTGATGTCCATCTTGGAGACATAGAGTTTCTTACAGAAGAAAGTCTCCTGGGCTTCTTCATAGGTGATGCCGTTATCGGTAAAGACAGGATGGAGATTACATTTTGCTACTTTATCGACATCTCTACCGGATAAAGAACCCATGACCGCATGAATGCTTTTATCCTGATAGAAAGAGACGGTGAAGTTTTCTTCTCTTTCCATGAACTGGAAGGTATAACGGCTATCTCTGACAAAGACGATCATGACATCTTGTGACCATAGGGTACCAAAAGTTCCCCAACCGATTGTCATACTATTAAACTTTTCTTTATCACCAGCAGTGACTAAGGCAGCATCGACATGGAATCTGGTAAACGGATTGACCTGATATTCTTTTTCCATAATGTTTATTCTCCTTCTTTTATTATATGTGTTCTATTTGTTTTTGAAAACAGAAAAAGCCTCGCAAAAGGAGACAAGCGAGGCTTAACTTCTGGGAGATAAAACTTATATGAAAATAAGGATTATTCGATTGGCGCAAAGTTGGCACTGTAGATGTCAACGACATTACCTGCGGTGAAGGTATAAACACTGGCTTCGGTGAACTGGACGGAGAGGTTATACCAGGTCTTGGTCTTAGAAGAGGAGATCATACCGGTTTCGGGAATACCAGTGATGGTAGCAGCTGTACCAGAGGCATTGACAGCGGTTAAAGTAGAGGTTGGATATTCACCAGCAGCATCTTTACCAGAACGTCCAGTGACTCTTAAGGACAAGGTACCAGCAGCAGAAGCGTTGAACTTCATGGTTTCACCATCTTCTAATTCAAAGCAGGAGTAGACGATTGGTTCAGTAGAGTCGATCTTACCATAGAACTTGGCAGTGACACCGACACCAAAGGTATAGTTACCAATGACGTGTTCGCTAGCGTAACCAGCATCAGAGGTTGGGATTGCATAAGTGCCGTTTAATTCATCTAAGGTTTCACCTTGTTCATTAAAGGCAGGAACATCATCTTCACCATAGGCGGAATCATAATAGAGTTTTAAATCACCGACGGCATAAGAAGCGTTACCGGCAAGATAGTAGGTACCAGCAGCTGGGACGACGAAGAGACTTTCTTCCCAGTTGGCTTTACCATCATCTTTGACGGTGAAGTTCTGATAGCCATAGGTCTTTTCGATCTTAGAACTGGAATTTGGTTTGATGAGATAACCGCAACGTTCGGTTTCATTAGAGGTACCAGACTTCCATTTGACATAGACATGACCAGCAGAGGTGGCGTTAAAAGCGACAAGCTTACCTAACTTATTGCCAAATTCGGTGTTACCGGAGATCTTGATGGTGGAGCCATCGACAGTAGTCTTAGCAGTATCGCTGGCATCGGATTTACGATAGACGGTGACCGTCTCATCAGAGATGGTCTTCTGGTCAGTAGATTCGACAAGCTTAGAAGCATCTAAGGTGTAATCAGCAGTTCTGACAACTTCAATTTCGACATCAATTGCACCTTCTGGCATGGTGAAGGTGTATTTACCTTCACTGGCAGTAGTTTCCACAGCGGTCTCATCTTTTAAAGCGACGTTGATATCAGCAACAGTGTACTTTTCAATTGGGGTAGCGGTGATGGTGACAGTTTCACCAGCGACAAAGGCAGTTGCTGCACCAGTGGTAGAACCAGTCATAGTAACGCTGGCATAGTCATTGACACCCTTGGATGGAACATCAACCATGACCAAGGTGCTAGCTTCATAAGTGGTAGCCTGAACAGAGGAGGCAACAACAGAGGATTCCTCTTGTTTTGTGGAGGTGCTAGCAACCGATGAGGTTTCAGTGACGCTGGAAACTGTGCTGGAAGTTTCTTCTGCAGACGAGGAAGAAACAACACTAGAAGTGGTGCTTTGACCACAGCCAGCTAACAACATCAGAGAAGCGAGGGAAAGAACATGTAATAATCTTGTTTTCATATTTTCTAATTCTCCTTGTATGTAGGTATTTTCAACATTATTGACTTTTCAAAACTTGTATGCAAGCGATTACATAAAAGTTTGTACCGCTAGCATAAAAGAGAATGAAATCGCTTTATTTTTACTCTTTTGCCCACTATGATGATAAAAAATATAGGAGGAAAATAATTTACATGAAAAATAAAATGCTCAAGCCTTTGCTTTTTTCATTGACTTTGTTTTTAACTAGCTGTGGTCAAACGTCCTCTAACAATAACGTCTCTTCTTTAGAAGAGAGTTCTTTTAATGAAACATCGAGTTCGGTAACTTCTGAGACCAGTTCAAAAGAGAGCGATTCGACTTCTGATTCTTCCGTAACAGTGGTCAAGAAAGATTTGTATGCTTCTAGTACCGGTAATAGAGAGGGTGATGGTAGCAAGGAAAATCCGTATGACTTCATCACTGGTGTCAAGAACCTTACTTATGGTTCTACTTTGTACCTCTTAGGTGGTACATATGCTTTTAATTCGTCTCAGACAATCACTTCTCTGATCACAGCCACAGATATCACCGATCCTCATCCAGCGAATAGTGAAGAGCAAAGAAGAGTGATCACTCCAGCCATCAGGGATGGCAAACAAGAGAAGGTCATCTTTGATTTTTCTTCGATGTCTTATTCTTCTTCTAACCGTGGTATCTCTTTAAACTCTGACTATTGGACTGTTCAAGATTTTGAAGTCAAGGGTGCTGGTGATAACGGCATCTATATCGGTGGTAATCACAACATCGTCAAACACATGGATGTTCATGATTGTTCCGATACTGGTATCCAGCTTGGTCGTCGTCAATCCAAGGATACTACCATTGAAAGCTGGCCAAGCTATAACAGTATCATCAACTGCACGTCTCATGATAATCATGACCCCTCTGGTGAAGATAGTGATGGTTTTGCCTGTAAGTTGACCACGGGTGTCGGTAATCTCTTTGATGGTTGTATCGCTTATAACAACGTCGATGACGGCTGGGATTTATATACCAAGGGTGATTCTGGTCCGATCGGTCCTGTCACCTTGAAGAACTGTATCGCTTTTAATAACGGCATCACTTCTTATGGTGTTGGCACTGCTAACTCTGATGGCAATGGCTTCAAGTTGGGTGGTGAATCCATCGCCGTTCCTCACGTGGTAGATAACTGTATCGCCTTCAACAATTTAGCCACTGGTTTTACGGATAATTCCAACCCTGGCACCATCCGTGTCACCAACTGCACTTCCTATAACAATGGTGTGCGAGATTTAGATGCCAATAACTTCGATTTCTGTAGAGATACTGCTACCAGTGTCAACTACTTCAAGAACTTGCTCTCTTATTGTGATGGATATCGTATCTCTCCGATTGATGGCGTCAAAGCCAAGTCCAATTCCAGAGATGAATATAAGGGTACGGTCTCTCATTCTATCTTCTACAGCGGTTTATCCATGTTGAAGTTTGATGCGATTCAGGATTGTGATTATACCTTGTCTACCAAGTGTGGTACTGCTTATAAAGAACCAAATGGTCTTTCTCCATTTGTCTCTACGACTACTCCTCAGCCACAAGCCAGTAAAGATGTTCCCGCCAGTGTTCATAATGACATTCATACGCTTTTAAGAGATGAAGAAGGCAATGTCAAATTGGGTGATTTCTTAAAGGTCAATCCCAATAGTGCTTTTGCTACATTGGGTGAAAATAGTACACCTTTGGGTGCTGATTTATCTGGAGGTAACAAAGAATGAAAACATCTCGTTTCTTAATCATGCTTGGTGCTCTTTCTCTTTTTGCAAGTGCACCATTAGTCTCTCATTCTATCTCCGCTTCTCAAAATCTCTACTTTGCTGGCGCCAATGACGTCATCAAGGAAAGATGTTCATCTGCACTAGATCAGGTCTCTTTAAACATTGATGAAGATCAGGTTGTTGCTGACTTCCTTCTTCCCGTCACTGGTTTATACAGCACGTCTTTCAGTTGGACTTCTTCTAACGCCTCTGCTTTAAAGATCGAGTTGATTGAAAACGAAAACGGCAAAGCGATTCGTGCAAGAGCTGTTGTCATGAGACAGGATAAAGATATATCTGTCACCTTGACTGTCAAAGCCACCATCAGTGGACATGAAGAAGACTATGCTTCCAAGTCTTTTAATCTTACGATTTTGAAATCGACAAGTGCTGTAGAAGAAGAAATCCCCACTGAATTTGAAGAAGACTTCTCCGCTTATGATACTGGTCTAGACTTAGGTGACTATTATGCCTATAAGCAGTCTGGTAGCGAAAATTTCTTAGCTACTATCGTAGATAATACAGATACCAACCTTGCTAATATCAACAATATGGTCTCTTCGAAAGCCTTAAGAGTCTCCTCTCAGCGTCTTTCTAGTGACACCAGATACACCAGAAAAGCCAATATCACTACCACTCAGGCAAAAACCGGTGCTTATTTAGAAGGCTATTATCTTTTCACGGGTGATATCAACGGTTTAAACTTTGAATTCTTACATGGTTCTGATATCGTCTCTGGTATCTCTTTTAGCTCTACTGGCGTCAGACAATATATCTCTGGTGCTTACACCAGTTCACAAGCCCTCTTTCTTCAGCTACATACTTCGATGGATTCCGTTTATTGGTCTCCATATACTCCATCACCGCATGATAGTTCTTAAGCCACTTCTCGTCTTG
>CACXYG010000121.1 GCA_902771745.1 uncultured Erysipelotrichaceae bacterium
TAGAATAGAATACCACGTATCAGGGTGCGGAACCTATTGGGCTAGCCCAATAGGTTCTTTGTGCCATTGATAATTATCACTTCAGTTTACAATTAAGGAAAGTTTGTATTTCAGTCATAATTGCAAATCTAAAAATCAAAAATTGCAAGGGCAGATTAATAATTTGTCAATGAAAGCACTAAATTTGAAGAAAGCGTAATTTATGCTTTCTTCGTTCTTTCTAATTTGGTTTAATAAATAAGTATTTATAAATAGGGGGTATTCCTCATGCAGAAGATTGGTTTCGACAATCAGAAGTATTTGGATATGCAGTCAGAGAAGATCAGAGAACGTATCAGCAAGTTCGGCGGTAAGTTATACCTCGAATTTGGTGGCAAACTCTTTGACGATTTTCACGCCTCTAGAGTTCTTCCAGGATTCAAGCCGGATAGCAAACTCCAGCTTCTTTTAAAGATGAAAGATCAGGCGGAAATGGTCGTTGTCATCAACTCTAACGCCATTGAAGCAGCTAAAATCAGAGGTGATCTTGGCATCACTTATGATCAGGATGTCTTCCGTCTTATCGACGCTTATCAGGAAGCCGGATTATATGTCGGTTCTGTTGTCTTGACTCGTTATGAAGGACAAAAGAGTGCGAAAGCTTTTGAACGCAAATTAAAGAAACAGGGTGTAAAGACGTATCATCTTTATTCCATTGATAATTATCCATATGATCTTGATAAGATCATCTCGGATAATGGTTTTGGTAAGAACGACTATATCGAGACGACTCGTTCTTTAATCGTTATCACTGCTCCAGGCCCAGGTTCTGGTAAGTTATCGGTCTGCTTGTCTCAGTTATATAACGACAACAAGAGAGGCTTAAAATCCGGTTATGCCAAGTTTGAGACTTTCCCAATCTGGAATCTTCCATTAAAGCATCCAGTCAATTTGGCTTATGAAGCAGCCACTGCCGACTTAAATGACGTCAACATGATTGACCCATATCATTTAGAGGCTTATGGCGTTTCCACTGTCAACTACAACAGAGATATTGAAGCCTTCCCAGTCTTGAACAGAATGTTTGAGAAAATCTATGGACATTCTCCATACAAGTCTCCAACCGACATGGGTGTCAATATGGCTGGTAACTGCATCAGCGATGATGAAGTCTGTTGTGAGGCTTCTCGTCAGGAGATCATCCGTCGTTATTATCGCGCTTTATGCGATCGTAAGCAGGATAAGGCCGATGATGCCACTGTAGAAAAGATTGATTCCTTGTTGAAAAACAATTCCATCTGTATTGAAGCTCGTAAGTGTGTTGCTCCAGCCAGAGCCAAAGCCGAAAAAGAAAATGTTGCTGCCGCGGCAATTGAACTTGCCGATGGCACCATCTTCACCGGTAAGACTTCTAGACTTCTTCGTGCTCCTGCGGCTATGACCTTAAACGCTTTAAAATATCTTGCTAAGATTCCGGATGAAGTTCCGATTCTTCCTCAGGAGATCTTAGAGCCTATCTGCAACTTGAAAACGGATATGCTCGGTGGTCATAACCCAAGACTTCACTTGGATGAAACGCTTCTTGCCTTATCCATTTCCGCCGTCACCAATCCACTTGCCAAACTTGCATTATCTAAGCTTCCAGAGCTGAGAGATTGCCAAGCGCATTCCACGGTTATGCTTTCGCAGATGGATAATGGTACCATCCGTAAGCTCGGTATCAATCTCACTTGTGATCCAGCCTTTGAAACAAAGAAGCTCTATCACGGTAAATAGAATTAAATGGCCTGAGTCCAACTCAGGCCTTTTTGGTGGAATTTTTTCTTAAATTCTCAAAGATATGGTACTGAAATTCCCCAAGTTGAGGCAATTAAATTCCCAAACTTGGGGCAATTAAATTCCCAAAGTTGTGGCAATTAAATTCCACAAGTTGTGGATTTTTGAGTCTAAAAAACCTCCACATCGCAAGGATATGGAGGTTATGATTAACGTTATGCGTCTAATTCTTTGCCGGTTAAAAGGCGATAGGCCTGGAGATATTTGGCAATGGTCTTTTCGACGATATCTTCAGGAAGAGTCCAATCGTGCTTGTTGGACTTGAGCCAGTCTCTGGCAAACTGCTTATCGAAGGATGGCTGAGGTTTACCAGCGACGTATCCTTCAGCTGGCCAGAAACGAGAAGAATCTGGGGTGAGCATTTCATCAGCGATGACGACTTCACCCTTTTCGTTTAAACCGAATTCGAATTTGGTGTCAGCGATGATGATACCTTTGGTCAAGGCATAAGCAGCACATTTCTTATATAAAGCAATCGTATAGTCTTTGATCTTAGTAGCATATTCTTTACCCTTACCAGGGAACTGTTTTTCTAAGACTTCAATAGAACGTTCAAAGGAGATGTTCTCATCGTGATCACCAATCTCAGCCTTGGTGGAAGGAGTATAGATTGGTTCAGGAAGTTTAGAAGATTCGACTAAGCCTTCCGGAAGGATGATACCACAGACTTTACCAGTCTTCTGATAACTTGCCCAGCCAGAACCGGTGATGTAACCTCTGACGATACATTCGATTGGAATCATGGTCAACTTCTTACACATGATGGTTCTGCCTTCAAATTCCTTGGTCTGGAAGAATGCTGGCATATCTTTGACATCGGTGGATAAAAGATGATTCTCACAGATATCTTTCGTGTAGTCGAACCAGAACTTACTCATCTGCGTCAAGACTTTACCTTTGTTGGTAACAATGTTGTGGAGAATGACATCGAAACAACTGATACGATCGGTGGCAACCATGATGAGGCTATCGCCGTTGTCGTAGATCTCTCTGACCTTACCTTCTTTAATTGGTTTCATTGCTTTGTTTCCTTTATTCTTGTTTGACAACAAAATATATTTTAATCATCGGATAGTTAATAGCCAATAGAAAAATAAAATTGCTTTTAAGAAACCGGTATCTATGGAAAAAACAAAGAAAAGTTAGATTTAAGTATATTTTGGATAATTAAACATTTATAATAATTACATTAAGTATTGAAAAGGAACGTTTTTTGAAGTTTAACGTTAAGTATCGAAAGGAGTTCATATGCCTACAGAGAACGACAATTTAAGCTGTGGTGATGGTAATTTAGAATTCTCTGATAAGAAAAAAAGACACTTCAGTATCAAGGATTATCTAAGAGCGGGGGTTAGACTTTTGAAGTCTAGTCCATGGCTTTTTGCTTTGACGATTGTCTTATCTTCTTTATCCTTATCTTTTATAGGCTCTTCGTTAGCGATGACGTCGGTTCGTGAGGTAGATGCCTTAACGCAAGCTATCCAGGATAGAGGATCTGGTGGGGTGACTTTTTACTTCAGCTCTTATTCGGATGACGGATGGAATGAGGATGATTTTTCTAAGAAGGTAAAAGATGAAGTTTTAAATTATGGCGCTCATCTTTATACACCAGAAAGATTTGAATTGAATTTTGATACTTCTTGTTCTCTTTATGGAGAACATCCAGATATCAATTATCATGGTAATGGATATTATGTGAGTCCTTCTGAGGAAGCTTTAAGCATCAATCAGAAATTCTTGGATGATAACCATCTAAAAATGGCGTATGGTGTCTTACCACAAGAGAAAACAGAAATTGCGTTTTCCTTGCATGCGTTTTATACAATCCAGGATTTTGGCTTTGTTGATGCAGTCGATAAGAGTTATAACTTAAAACCGCAGGATGATATCAAACCAGAAGATGTGCTCAATCACTATATCTCTGGTGTGGATTATATCTCTGGTGATCTTGTCTATTACAAGCTGGTCGGTTTAATCGATACGCAGTTTGATGAAGATACTTATGATAAATATCGTAAGATATCCTATTCTAATGACTTCTCTGATCAAGAAGAATATCGAAAAATGGGTCGATTATTACGTAATTCCCTCCACGAGATGGTCTTTATTTATGATAGTGGTGAAGCTCCTGAAGAAATGTATCATTCCTTCTTTTGCAGTGATGAAAGTAAAAGTAGTGAAGCCTATCGCTATTCTGTCGGTTATTATCCATCTCATGAACATACTTTATTCTTTGATGATAGCAAGACTTCCTTACAAGGTGATGAGATTCTTGTTTCTTCGGAAAGATATTTCCATTTCTTGACCTATGGAATTTATTCTGAAATGCAGACATATCAACCAGAAGACGCTTATTTTGATTTGGCTAAGACAAGACCGATTTCTTTTGAGTTCTATAACCGTGAAAATCTCTATAGGAGTTTTATTCCTGAGACTGCTACTTATCAGTTAGCGGCTGAGAAATATCTTGATTTTAAAGATTCTCCGCTCTTTAAGATTTTCTATGAAAATCAGCAAACAGAGAAATATGGTGGCTATTATGATAATTCCTATTATAAAGATGCTACTGATAAAACCAAGTTCGTCTATCCTTGGGAAAATGACACTTCTTATGTGTTGACTTCTAAGGATAAAGAAGTTATCTATCACTGCTTTAGAACCTATTTATATAATATCTGGAATTTGAAAGTTACTGATGCTACTTATTATTCTGATTTGACGGCTCTTATTGCTAGTCTTACTACCGATTATGACAACCACCATCCATATACTCCTGATGAATTAGATAATTATTATCAGGAAATGGAAAGAACTACGCGTGAAGAATATCTTTTAAATCATGCGGAAAGCATCTATGCCCAGTATAAAGATCATCCGATTTATCAAGGCTTATACAAGAATCAGAAAAAGGCTGATACTGCTAAAAAGGATACCTTAGATTATTTGATTGATCTAAAAGTGATCCCTGAAATCAGAGACGATTATCTAAAATATTTGATTGCTGCTTATAAAGATAGCTTAAAGGGCAAAACAGCCTTAGTGGAAATGGAGAGGAGTTTTGATCTTTATAATGAAGATAAAACTTTCAAGATTGTCGGTATTGATTTTGATTTGATAAATCGTTTCAAAAGAGCCTTATC
>CACXYG010000122.1 GCA_902771745.1 uncultured Erysipelotrichaceae bacterium
CAGCCGCAGCATCGGAGGAGGTCATCTCAAGGCTCCTTTCCGTCATGAGGGATGTCAGGAGCCGGACCAGAAGGCCGATTGTCCTGCTAACGGACAACGTAACTGAATTCAGTTACGTAACACAGACAGAGGAAGTAGATGAACTTCACGTCTTCTTCGCAGACCCCTACAAGTCCACAGACAAGTCTAACTGTGAGAGAAACCATGAGATGATACGCTTTGTCATCCCGAAGGGATACACCATGGATGGACTGACCCAGGGTAAGGTGGATGAAATCATGTCGAACGTTAATTCGTATGCAAGAGATTCGCTGAATTGGAAAAAGCCCGTCGAACTGATGAGACAGGCTTTCGGCGATGAACTGCTTCAGAAGTGGCGGATACAAGAAATTCCCTCTTCTGAAGTGTATCTCAGAAGCATCTTCTGAGAAAAGTGATTGGGAAGACCGCTAAACGATAAGCGTGACGGCGACCGCATCCTATCGTACCACCCGAGAAGATGCAGGTCATGGGTTTTCCTATGTTGATTTTAGCGGAGAATAGGGTGGAAAGGCAACAAGAAACACCTATATTCCAAGATTTTGATCAGATAAAAGCTAGTTTCATTTCTTGGAATATAGGTGTTTCTTATCTGTGGCGATGGAATCTATGTCATTTGTCGCATTTAATATGAAAGGTAACAACTAGTTTCATTTCTTGGAATATAGGTGTTTCTTATCTGTGGCGATGGAATCTATGTCATTTGTCGCATTTAATATGAAAGGTAACAATTTTCTCTTGTAAATGATATACTATCTCTATATTGAAAGGACTTGTTGAAAATCATGGATTATTCAAAGTATATCGGTGTTACACCAGATTTCCCAAAGAAAGGTATCTCCTTTAAAGATATTTCCCCTTTACTGAGAAATCCTGAAGCTTTCCGCGCCTGTATCAAGGAAATGGCTCAGAAGGCTAAGAAATTTAACCCAACTGTCTTATGTGGTCCCGAAAGTAGAGCTTTTATCTTCGGTGCTGCTTTGGCTTATGAGATGGGTATCGGTTTTGTCATGGCCAGAAAGGCCGGCAAACTTCCTGGTGTCACTTTCAAGACTACCTACCAGTTAGAATATGGTACGGCTACCTTAGAAGTCCCAGCTTCTTCCTTTAAGGCTGGTGACAGAGTCTTGATGATCGATGACTTGATGGCTACCGGTGGCTCTTTTGCTGCTTTAAAGACTTTGATTGAAAGTGCTGGTGGTACCCCAGTTGGTGCTTTATGCTTCATCAATTTGAAGGAACTTCACGGTGAAAAAGCCTTCAATCTTCCATTTGAATCCTTGATTGATTTATCTGACAATTAATTTGTTACATGCGTATTCAAAACAAAATTTACACCTTTGAAGACGTTCGTGACGTCTATTCGAAGTACATCCATAATAAAGCAGACTTGGCCAGAATAGAAAAGGCCTATCGTTTTGCTGAGAAAAAACATGAGGGTCAGGTCCGTAAAAGCGGTGATCCTTATATTTCTCATTGTATTGGTGTCGCAGAAATTTTAGCGGAATTAGAAACTGGTCCAAATACCATCATGACCGGTTTTCTTCATGATACCATTGAAGATACCGACACGACCAAGGAAGAGATTCAACAGGAATTCGGCGATGAAGTCGCCGATCTTGTCGAAGCCTTGACCAAGGTTACCAGACTTTCTGATTATAAGAACGTAGAGTTCACGGCGGAAAACCACCGTAAGATTTTCGTTGCCATGGCAAAAGACGTCCGCGCCATCATCGTCAAGCTGGCGGATCGTCTTCATAACATGCGCACCTTACAGTTCCAGCCAGAACATAAACAGATTCGCATCTCCAAAGAGACGTTAGAAGTCTATGAACCGATTGCTCATCGACTCGGTTTATATAAGATTCAAACGGAATTAGAAGAGATTGCCCTGTATTATCTTGACCGCAAAGGTTATGAAGAGATTGAAAAGAAGATCAATGAAACTGCGGAAGATGCCCATGCCGCTTTAGCGGTTGCCAAAGCGGATCTTGTCAAGATCTTAGAACCGACCAAGATTCCATTTACCATCTCTGACCGTGTTAAGAGCGTCTACTCCATCTATAAGAAGATGAGTTCTAAACACTACACCTTCGATCAGATTTATGATTTGATGGCTCTTCGTATCATCACGGATACCGAACAAGATTGTTATGCTATCCTTGGTTATGTCCACGCCAACTTCAAACCCGTCCCTGGTCGTTTTAAAGACTACATCGCTATGCCAAAGCCAAACATGTATCAGTCTTTACATACCACCATTGTTTCTAACACCGGTCGCGTTTTTGAAGTTCAGATCAGAACTAAGCATATGGATGAGATCGCCGAGGGTGGTATCGCTGCCCACTGGCGTTATAAAGAAAATGCCAAATACGATCCAAAACTCGAACAGCAGGAAATTGAGAATCAGTTGCACTGGTTTAAAGACTTTGTCACCATTACCAATGCTGACCAAGACTCCTCAACCAAAGAATATGTCGATACTTTAAGCCATGACATCTTTGATGCTAACGTCTATGTTTTTACTCCAAAAGGCAACGTCATCTGTCTTCCAAATGGCTCTACTCCTTTGGATTTTGGTTATCGTATCCACTCCGATGTTGGTGAACACGTCCAGGGTGCCAAGGTCAATGGTATTATTGTTGAAGTCATGACCAATAAGGATGCTCATCCGAATACGGAATGGCTCAACATCGCCAAGACGAATTTTGCCAAATCCAAGATTCGTCGTTACCTCATCAAGCAGAATGCGGATTATGTCCGTGAAGAAAATATCAAGAAGGGTCGTCAGACTTTGATTGACTCCTTCCGTGAAAGAAAGATCAATGCCGATATCTCCCAGGTCCTGACCAAGAAAGTCTTACAGGCCTTCAAGTGTGATTCCCCAGAAGACTTGTTCTTGATGGTCTATGGTAAGACCATTCAACCGATGCAGATCATCGATGCTAGCGATATCCAATACTCTGGTAAGATGACCAGTGAACAGATCATCGAATCCATCAACTCCAGAACCCACCATCACAACACCTCTGATCCGATTGTTCTTGCCAATGGCGATACCGTCATGAACTCTCTTGCCAACTGCTGTACACCAATTCCCGGCGATGAAATCGTCGGTTTTGTCTCCACTGGTCAAGGTGTCAAAGTTCACCGTAAGGATTGTCCAAATGTCAATCGTGAAGGCGTTCAGGACCGACTGATTGAAGTCAAATGGAATCCTGATGTCATCAAGAAATCAGAATATCCTGTCGATCTTGCCATCGAATGTCATGATAGAGAAAGACTGTTGATCGATATTGTCAACGCCTTATCGGGTATGGAAGCCAAAGTCACCATGATTCAGGCTAAACTTCATCCATCCAATAAGACCACTACAGTTTCAGCCACCATCTTAGCCAAAGACCTTGAACAGCTTGGCCAATTCATGCACGCTGTCAACAATGTCAAAGGCGTATATCAGATTCGTCGTATCACTCATTAAATATCAAGGACTCGTGAAAGCGGGTCCTTTTCATTGGAAATTTATTCACTTATATAACTTCTTGTTATATAATAAGACGTTAATTTTTTAGATGATAAGGAGAAATTATGGCCATTCAACAGATTAAAAAACCACGCGGTACCATCGATTACTATGGCGAAGAAATGAAAGTCTTTGCTGGTATCAGAGAAATCCTTCTTGCCGAAGCCGACAAGTATGGTACGGAGTTTGTCGAACTCCCGATGTTTGAGGAAAACGGCCTGTTCCATAGAACAGTTGGTGAAAGCAGCGATATTGTCACCAAGGAAACATTTGATTTAGCCAAAAGAGGCGATAAAGATTACACCCTTCGTCCAGAATTCACCGCTTCGGTTTCTCGTGCGGTCATTGAAAATAAGATCTACACAGCACCAGATATGCCAATTCGTCTTTCCTACTTTGGTCCTGTCTTCCGTTATGAAAGACCACAGACGGGTAGATTAAGACAATTCAATCAGTTTGGTGTTGAGTTCTTGGATAGCAAAGTTGATTTATCTACGACACTGGATGCTTTCCTTCTTTCCTTAAGAAGTGCGGAAAAGCTTCTTGGTCACAAGGTCAAAGCCAAAATCAACTTCTTAGGCTCCTTTGAATCGAGAGAAAGATACAAGGTTGAACTCAAGAAGTTCTTTGAACCAAAGATTGAATGCATGTGCGAAGACTGCAAGAGAAGACTGGAGACCAATCCTCTTCGTATTCTCGATTGCAAGGTTCCTGAAGATCAGGAAATTGCCAAGGGTTCTCCTCGTGTCACCGACTTCTTAAATGAAGAAGATCAGAAAGAATTTAACGACATCAAGAAAGCTCTTGACGCTTTAGAAATCGAATATGTCGTCGATAGCGAACTTGTCAGAGGTTTGGATTATTACACCGGTCTTGTCTGGGAATTATATGACACGTTAAACGATAACCTCGGCGCCATCGGTGGCGGTGGAAAATACGCCAGCCTCATGGCCTCTATCGGTGGACCAGACTTTGAAGGTATCGGCTTCTCCTTGGGTGTGGAGAGATTGATGATTGCTCTCTCGGATGAAAGAAAGCAAGAGATCAAGAAAGATAAACCACTGGATGTCTTCATCATCGACTTCAAGAGAGAAGGTAAGGCAAACTACTTTGCCGATAAGCTTCGTGCTGAAGGTAAGAATGTCTCGATTGCCAGCTTTGGTAGAGCTCTTGGTGGGGCCTTGAAGATGGCGGATAGAAAAGGCGCTAAGAAGGTCTTGATCGTCGATAGTGATGACACGTTCAAGATCAAGGATATGGCTACTCGAAACCAGATTGAAGTAAAAGAAGAAGAGGTTCTTTCCTCTTTAGGAGAATAACATGCTTAGAACACATACTTGTGGCGAATTAAATGAAAATTTCGTCAATCAGGAAGTTACGCTTTGCGGTTGGGTCAATACGGTCAGAAATTTAGGTGCTTTGGTCTTCGTTGACCTTCGTGATAAATATGGTATCACTCAGTTGAATATCCCTACTTCTCTCTTTGACATGAACAAAGTCAGACCAGAGGATGTCATCTCCGCTAAGGGTAAGGTTGTCTTAAGAAGTCAGCCAAACAACAACATCCCTACCGGTTTGATCGAAATTGAAGTCTCCGAATTGAAGATCTTCTCCCATGCCGAAACCACGCCTTTTGAAATCAAGGATGACACCACCGCGAGTGAAGATACTCGTTTACAGTATCGTTACCTCGATTTAAGAAGACCTGTCATGCAGAAGTATCTCCAGATCAGAAGCGATGTCAACAGATATACTCGTGAATATCTCAATTCCGTCGGCTTCCATGAAATCGATACCCCTACCATGATCAAGTCTACTCCTGAAGGTGCGAGAGACTATCTCATCCCTTCTCGTATCTACCCAGGTTGCTTCTATGCTCTTCCACAATCTCCACAACTTTACAAGCAGTTGTTGATGATTGCTGGTTCTGATCGTTACTTCCAGCTTGCGCATTGCTACAGAGATGAAGACCAGAGAGCGGATAGACAGCCGGAGTTCATGCAGATTGACTGCGAATTATCCTTCGTCGATAGAGAAGATGTCTTAAACGTCATCGAAGGCTTATTAAAATACGTCTTCAAGAAGGTCAAGAACGTCGACCTTCCAGACTTCTATCGTATGGATTATGCCGATGCCATCAACAAATATGGTTCCGATAAGCCAGATATGAGATTTGAAATGCTCATCTCTGATGTCACTTCTTCCTTAGAAGGCTGTGGCTTTAAGGCTTATGAAGGTAAGGTCATCAAGGCGATTGTCATCAAAGACTACGCCGATAAGATCTCCAGAAAGAATCAGGATGAAGACAATGTCTTAGCCAAGAAGTTCAGAGTCTTTGGTGTTTCTCACTTAAAGGTTCAGAATGGTCAGTTTGTCTCCAATGTCGTCAAGAACATCAACCCAGAAAATCTTGAAAAGTTAGCCAGCCAGCTCTGCGTTCAGGAAAATGACCTGGTCATCTTATGTGCGAATGCTTCTAATGATCACGCCTGCAGCGCTCTTGGTGCTTTACGTAACTATTATGGCGCTAAACTTGGTCTTACCAAGAAGGATGATTACAAGCCATTATTTGTCATCAACTGGCCATTATTTGAAAGAAATGATGAAGGTAAGATTGAATCCTTATCTAACCCATTTACCAGACCAAATGATGAAGACTTACACTATCTTGACACCGATCCAACCAAGATCAAATCCACTTCCTATGATACGGTCTTAAACGGTGTTGAACTTTCCTCTGGTGCTCTTCGTATCTACGATGCCAAGGTCCAAGAAAAGGTCTTCTCTTTACTCGGTTTGACCGATGAAGATATCGAAAAGAGATTTGGTTTCTTCGTCAAAGCCTTAAAGTATGGTGTTCCACCAGAAGGTGGCTTTGGTATCGGTGTCGAGAGACTTGCCATGGAGCTTGCCGGTACTGACAACGTTCGTGACGTTGTCGCCTTCCCAAAGAATTTGAAAGCATTCGAACCAATGTCTCAGTGTCCAAGCAGAGTTCCTGCTGCCGATACCGATATCCTTGGTTTGACTGTCGTTGAAGAAAAGAAAGAGGACTAAGCCTAATTTTCTCTTAGTCCGTTGAGGTGTTTGTATGGAAAATATTGAAGAATTGCCATTTGGTTCGACTTCATTAAAGAAGGAAGTCTTAGACATCTTAAAAGAAGATGGTTTTGTTAAGATGAGTCCTGTTCAGGCTAAGACCATTCCTTTGATGATCAAGAATCGTAATGTTTTGGCTCTTGCCCCAACTGGCACTGGTAAAACCTTGAGTTATGTTTTACCAATCGTCAATGATCTGGTAAATGACGGACATGTTCAGGCGGTTATCATCTCGCCAACCGTTGCCTTATTAGATCAGATCAAGACTGTCTTTGAAGAATTCACTTCTAAACTTGGTTTTCCAAGTGACGCGGTCAAAGCGGTCTATTCCAATAATGATTTCAACCGCGCCAAACCAGTCGTCTTATTGATTACTCCATCTCTATATACCGCTAGTTTATCTCACTATCCTATTAATGAATTAAAGAGAGTCATCATCGATGAAGGTGATATGGTCGTCTTTGATGGTTTCAAAGAAGCCTTAGAGGCATTAAAGAAACCACGTGATGCCAAGAAGATTTCCTTCTTCTCTGCCTCTTTGAACATTCAGGATATCAAGAAGGTCAAATCTTCCTTCTTGATCAACGATGTTGTCGATGTCAGAAGCACGATCACCAACAAGACCGTCAAGCATCACATCGTCAATATCCGTTCTTTAGATAAGGGTGAAGCCTTAGACTTGTTCTTAAGTGAATATAAGCCGTTTAAGGCGATAGCCTTCGTCTCGAAAAAAGATGACTTATTCGCTTTAGCTGATGGCTTAAAGAAGCTGGGAAGACACTATCTTATGGTCCATGGTTCCATGGATAAAAGAGATATCAAGAACGCGATCGATAAATTCCGTAAGGATGAAGAAGGACTTCTTATCGCCTCTGATTATGTCTCCAGAGGTTTAGATATTCCCGATGTCGAATGTATCATCTCGGTCGACTTGCCAAGCG
>CACXYG010000123.1 GCA_902771745.1 uncultured Erysipelotrichaceae bacterium
CATCAAAGAAAATAATTGTTTTATGAGGAACAAAACGTGTACCAGGAAGAGCTGCAGACAAAGAAACAATAATGCTATCAACAACCAAGTCGCCATCAAAAATAGAACGAATCTCTTTTTGTTCTTTAAAATTGATATAGACAACATTTTTATAATTTTCACGACAAAATTGGTTGATAATATAGGTTTTACCAACCTGTCTCAAGCCTTTGACCACCAGGACTTTATCGTGACTTCCTTCTTTCCACTTAAGAAGGTCATTCATAATTTTTCGTTTTAACATACTGTATCCTCATATGACTTACACGTTTTTCAAGGGAATTTTAACTCAAGTTTACACGTTTTTCAAGGGAATTTTCTAACTACTTTACACGTTTTTCAAGGGAATTTAATTTTTAAGCCTCCTGAAATCCACAAAAAAACGGATAAATCTCGAATAGAATTATCCGTTATTATTGTTTAAAACAACGTCATTTGTTCGTCTTCTGGAAGATTGCCAAGGGCGTTCAGTTCACGTAAGACTTCAATCAACTTATCACCGACACGACCTCTTTCCTTCAAATCCTGGATAGAAGTGAATGGGTGCTGGTTTCTAGCAGCGACAATTTGTTCAGCGACAGAGGCACCGAGGTTGTTGACACAAGTAAGAGAAGGAATAACCTGATTGGCAGCTCTATCAATCGTGAATCTAGTCGCTTCTGAACGGTTGACATCAAGAGGGGCAAAAGACATACCTCTATCGTACATCTCAACTGTAGATTCATAAGCGTTGATGGTCGCAAGTTCGGTATTGGTAACTGGTTCACGATGAGCTTGTCTACTTAAGATATCCTCTCTCTTCTTCATACAAGGGTTGATACCCTTCATCATCGTTTTGATATCATAAGCATCACAACGAAGCGTGAAGTAAGTCGCATAATAAGCAAGTGGTTCATGGACTTTGAACCAAGCGCAACGAATACAGTTAGAAACGTAAGCGACAGCATGTCCCTTAGGGAACATGTAGGCAATCTTATGACAAGATTCAATATACCATTCCGGAACGTTGTGTTCTTTCAAGATGGCATTGAACTTATCTTTCTTCTCATCATTGCCTGGTTTACCAAACATACCCTTACGAGTGAATTCCATGATTTGGAAGGCGTCGCCATTTTCAACACCATATTTGTCGTGTAAGACAGTCATAATGTCGTCACGACAAGCAATAACATCACCCAAGGTGAGGCCATCTTTGGTAATTAAATCTTCCGCGTTACCAGCAAAGACGTTAGTACCATGAGACAAACCTGAGATTCGGACCAAGTCGGAGAAGGAACGAGGTTTGGTTTCAATCAAAACTCGTCTACCGTTTTCGGTACCGAATTCTGGAAGACCTAAAGCACCCGTCTGCTGATTTAAAACATTGTTCTTTAGATGAAGGGCTTCTGTAGACCAGAACAAGGAATGTGCCTCAGGGTCAGAAATCGGGACTTTCTCCTTCATGTCCATAAAGCTGAAGCCACATAAGTCGCACTGCATTTTAACAGCAACAGGGTCGACATGACCAAGCATATCAAACTTCAAGACGTTATCATGAATGGCGTGGAAATCGTAATGGGTTGTTTCCCATTTGGAGTTCGGGTCATCAGCAGGGTATTGAACAGGAGTGAAGTCATAAGCATCCATACCCTTAGGAATAACGATAACACCACCTGGATGTTGACCAGTGGAACGTTTGACGTCTACACAACCAGCAGCCAGTCTATCAATTTCAGCATCTCTGATCTTGGAATGATCAATGCCTAAAGATTCATAATAACCTAGAACATAACCACGAGCTTGTTTTTCCTGAGTGGTCTGAATAGTACCTGCCTTGTAGCAGTGGTTACCAGAAGAGTTCAAGACTTCTTGCATGTGCAAGTGAGCGGTGGACTGGAAATCAGATGGGAAGTTCAAATCGATATCTGGAACCTTTTCAGCGTGGAAGCCTAAGAAGGTTGCAAATGGAATATTCTGACCATCACCGATCATGTCATGTCCGCAATCTGGACACTTCATCGGAGGTAAGTCAAAGCCAGAATCGTATTTAGAGATATCCGCCCAGACAAGTTTCTTACAATGTGGACAACGCCAATGTGGTGGAAGAGGATTAACTTCGGTGATACCAGACATGGTAGCGACCAAAGAAGAACCGACAGAACCACGAGAACCGATTAAGTAGCCTTTGGAGTTAGACCAACGGACGATATCAGAGGATAACCAGTAAATAACACCATAACCGTTATCGATAATACCCTTTAACTCTGTCTCTAGACGTTGGGCGATGACATCAGGTAATGGGTCACCATAGAGTTCTTTGGCAGTCTGATAGGTAAGTTCAGTAAGTTTGCTATCCGCACCTTCGATGAATGGTGGATATAACTTATCTTTGGTTGGCTTGATATTATCATCGATCATATCAGCAATCTTGTTGGTATTGTCGATGATGATTTCTTCTTCAAGAGGTATATCTTGTAAGAAGCTGAAGCAGTTCATCATTTCACCTGTGGTTCTGAAGTGTTGATCTGGGTTTGGTAATGGATTCTTATACCACGCCTGTTTCTTTTCTTCACTTGCAGAATCATATGGTGCAAGGTTTAATGGGTGTCTTGCACCCTGTAAACCTTTCGAAGAGATATAAACATCACGATAAACTTTATCTTCTGGGTTGAGATAATGGCAGTCACCAGTGGCACAGACAATCTTGCCTGCGTTTTTAGCGGTAGTGATCAAATCTTTGATGATCTTTTTTACATCATCCATGCTAGAAAGCGTGGCTTTATGAATCTGATAGATATAGTTTTCCGGTGGCTGAACTTCAATAAAGTCATAAGACTGAATGACTTGTAAAAGTTTATCTTCACCTTTGGTAGTAGCTGTTTCCCAGACTTCACCATTCAAACAAGCGGAACCAACAATCAAGTTTGCACGATTTGCCTCTAAGAGACTGCGTGGGGTGATCGGAGTACCATTTTTAGAAAGATAAGTCGTGTTGGAAAGAGAAACAAGTTTATATAAATCCTTTAAACCATCCATGTTTTTAACATAAACAGTGACATGAAAAGGATGTAAACCAAGCATCATTTCATTGTTGACAGGAAGCGTTCCTAACTCTTCATGTCTTAAATGTGGATTCTTTTCTAAAAGCTGAGATAACATGGCATCAAAAATCTGAGCCAAATGCGCAGCATCATAGTTAGCTCTATGAGCACCAGTGGCATCAAAGTCGATTTCGAACTTTCTTGCCAAGACTTCTTCTCTATAAGCACGCATGCCTGGATACATGTAACGAGCTAATGGAAGAGTATCGATGACTGGATTTTGAATGGTTGGCATACCGTTGTTCTTCAACGCTTCATTGATGAAGTCAAAGTCGAAGGCTGCGTTATGAGCAACGATAATAGAATCACCAAAGAATTCCAAAATATCATTCAAAGCCTTCTTAATTGGCTTACCATGATCAACTTCTTCTTGAGAGATATGAGAAACTTCTCTGGTAAATCTAGAAAGCTGATGGCCGTCTGGATTAATAAAGAAGTCGATTTCATCTAAAATCTGACCGGTAGCCGACATCTTGACGGCACCAAATTCAATCAATCTATCATATCGACAAGAAAGACCAGTCGTTTCCGTATCGAAGACGACATAAGTTTCTTTACTTAATTCACGATCACAAGGGTTATAGATATAGGTCAAAGATTCATTGACGACATATAACTCGGCACCATAAATAACCTTGATACCGGATTTCTTGGCAGCTTTCTGGGCTTCTGGATATGCCTGAACGTTACCATGGTCGGTCAAGGCAATCGCTTTATGACCCCATCTAGCAGCAGTGGCAGCATAATCAGAAATGGAAGCAAGACCATCAAAAGCAGACATCTTGGAATGCGCGTGTAATTCCACTCTCTTTCTAGGATAGGTGTCTTCTCTTTGTGGGTCTGGTGGTAAGATTTCAATTTCATCAATCTTGATGACAAGAGCGTCATGAGCATACATATCATGCTCTGGTTTACCTTTAACTCTAATCTTCGTTCCGACTTTATATTTGTTGATTTCTTCCAAAGGCATTCTCTTACTTTCAAACAAAGTGGAAGAGATACTATCGCTGCCATCCGTGTATTCGATGGACTGGATTGTCATATTTTTCTTAGTCTTTCTGGCTTCACCAAGTTTGAAGATCGTACCTTCAACAATGACCATTCTGAACTGTTCGATATCTTTTAACTTACAAGGCTGATAATGTGTCTGAATCTCTTCGATTTCTTTCATTCGACGAGCGACTCTGTTACTTCTTTCCTGATAAGCTTCATCTCTTTTAGCACCAAAGTCATTACCATAGAAAACTTTTTCCTGCATCAAGATGGAGTAAGATGAAGTGATACTATCTAAAAAATCTTTTAACTTCTTGGTTTCTTCCGTAATCTGGAAAGCACCATCCGCAGACTGATAATAGAATAAGACCTTGTGTTCACCTAAGTCTTTCATATCATCGAGCATGGAGCAATTTTGTTTTTCTTTGAACTGTTCTAGCAGACGTTCAAAGTCTTTGATCTTCTCATCATGATATTCAAAAGTGAGACGCATACCAAAACCGCCATGGGCGATAAAGGTAGAAATGGTATCAAAGAAGTTCTGATAGACATCATAATCAAGATAATGATCTAATTTGATGCACGCGATGATACGATTGTTTTCTTTATCATTTAACAGAGACGAAAAACAAGCACCTTCAAAAGGAGCTAGGTTTGTTATACCGATTTTTTTAAGAAAGCGACCAAGAATATCATCCATGTTTTTCACCTCGTAGGTAATATTGTAGGAAAGAATAGACCATTAAACAAGAAAACTTAAGCAACTTTTCAAAC
>CACXYG010000124.1 GCA_902771745.1 uncultured Erysipelotrichaceae bacterium
TCGACAACTGTCTAATAAAAACGAAAAATATCGAATAAATCGCGTGGTTTCAATATAATTTTAATAATCAAAATGCATAAAACTCATAGAATTGTTGATTTTGATTTATTTTTTGGTTTTTTATACATTGTAAGCGGTTTAAGGAACCAAGTTTGAAAATGATTCAAAGATTAAGACAAAGCGGTGTCTCTTTACCGATCTTTTCTCTCCCTGGTGAATACGGGATTGGAACCATTGGCAAAGGGGCTTACGAATTCATCGATTTTCTCAATGCCTCTGGCTTTACCTATTGGGTCGTTTTACCTTTAGGACCAACATCCTTTGGTGATTCTCCCTTCCAGTCATTCTCTGTTAGAGCTTTAAATCACTACTTCATCGATTTTGATGATCTTGTGACCAAAGGCTTATTAAAGAAGAAGGACTTTACGGATATCACCTGGTCAAGTGATCCTCGAAGGATCGATTATCAGGCTATCTATAAGAATAAGGTTGATGTTCTTAAGATCGCCTATAAGAGATTCAAGAAAGGATTAGGAGACTATCAGCGCGGTTATACTACCTTCCTTAGAAAAAACAGATTCCTTGATTACGCTTGCTTCATGGTGCTCAAAGAAGTCAACGACGGGAAACCATGGAACCAGTTCAAAGGTTGTTACAAGGAATACTCCTCCGACAATTTCACGAAGTTCAAGCATGACCACAAAGATGAGGTTGAGTTCTATATATGGACACAATATATCTTCCTTAAACAGTGGGAAGCCCTGCTGAATTACGCTCACGAGAAGAACGTCAAGATTATCGGAGAGATGCCAATGCACGTCTCCTATGACTCGATTGATGTCTACAAACATCATCGAAACTTCATCTTGACCAATCTCGATGAGATGGAACAAGTGGCTGGCTATCCACCAGATGTCTTCTACAACAAGGGTCAGGTCTGGGGTACTCCACTTTACGACTTTGACTACCTCAAGCGCTCGGATTATCGATTGTTCCGTGACCGTCTTGATTTCTGCTATGACCTATTTGACTACGTCATCTTGGATCACTTCCGCGGCTACTTGGAAAACTATGTTCTTCCGGTCAACGCCAAGGATGGTCTTAATGGTTATTGGGAAGCCACCAGCGGACAGAGTGTTGTGGAATCCTTTGTGTCAGATAAAGAAAGAGTCATCGCCGAGGATGTGGATTTCCACTCCGAAGACATGACACAGGTCCTCACAGGTCTCCACCTGAAAGATGAGAGAGTTATCGAATTTGGTTACCCGAGAGAAATGGGTAACTACAATCAACCGATCAACTATACATTCAACAATATCTCGTTTTCTTCGACCCATGACTGCCTTCCACTGAAAGCCTATCTGAATTCCTTAAATGATCATGATAGAAAGCTTGCGGAAGTACAGATCAACAAGGATTGTCGACACTTCGGCGTCAAGGAAGTAGAAAGCGGAGATACCAAAGGCCAGGTAGATGCTCTACTGGAACTCAATCTGGCATCCTTATCCTCTATCGCCATTCAGTCGATGAACGATCTTCTCTATCAGGGTGAAGAAAGTAGAATCAACACTCCAGGTACTGTAGGAAACAACTGGGTGTATCGAATCACCAAAGAAGATCTCTCCTCGACAAACGCCAAACACTTAATGGCATTAAATAGAAGATATGGTCGTTATTAACGATTTCAACAGGGCATTAGACATTAAGCCTTGATGAAATAATCCGATTCGAGACGTTTAAAAACAGAGTTTCAATAAAGGGGGATTTAATTTTATGAAAAGCTCTAAATTCGTTACATTATTAGGTTTGGTCGGTATGACCTTCGGCATGGCTTCTTGTGGTGGTAACACCTCATCTGCCGCTGCTACTTCTTCTGCTGGTGAGACTTCTACTCAAACCTCTACTCAGACTTCTACCGAAACTTCTTCTCAGGCTGCCACCAAGACGGAAATCGTCGTCGGTTCTCCATCTGCTCAGAAAACTTGGGTTGAGACTCAGGTCAAAGCTTGGTTAACTGCTCAGGGTCTTGATAGCAAGTACACTGTCACCATGTATGAACTTGGTGAAGGCGATGTCAACTCCAAGGTTACCGATTGGACTGCCGGTCCAGATATCTACGCTTATGCTTCTGACCAGACTTTAGGTCTTGTTGGTAAGGGCGCTTTAGCCAAGGTTCCAACTGCCTATGCTACCGAAATGAAGACCGCTTTAGGTAATGAAGCCATGGTCGCTGCTCAGATCGGTACTTCCTATTATGGTTATCCGTATGCTGGTGATAACGGCTACTTCCTCTACTACAACAAATCCGTCTTCACCGATACTTCCAAGCTTGAAAAGTTAACCGATGTTGTCGACGTCTGCACTGCTGCCAACTTAAAGTTATCCTACAAGTTAGCTGATACCTTCTTCTCCACTGGTGTTATGTTCTCCTTTGGTGCTCGTTATGATGTCGCTTTAAGCGCGGATTCCAAGTCTATTGAAGCCATCTCTGCTGACTTCAACTCCGAAAAGGGTGTCAAGGCCATCAAGGCGATGAAGGACATCATCAACAACACTGGTATTGATACCACTACCGATGGTCAGAAGGCTCCAACGGTTGCCAATGGTTTAGGTGCTTGTGTCGATGGTGGTTGGAATGCTTCCAACTACAAAGAAGCCTTAGGTGATGATTATGGTTGCTGCAAGCTTCCAAGTGTCACTGTCGGTACTGAAACTGTCAACTTAGGCTCCTTCTTAGGTTACAAGCTCTATGGTGTCAACCCATCCAGAACTGGTACCACCACTGAAAAGTTATCTGACTTACATAAGTTAGCCAACTACCTCATCTCCAAGGATGTTCAGGAAAAGAGATTCGATGATCTTACCATCGTCCCAACCAACGCTGAAGTCAAGGCCTTAAGCAAGGTTCAGGAAACCCCACACGTCAAGGCTTTAGCCGATCAGTCTGCTTTTGCTGTTGCTCAGACCATCGTTCCAGGTCACGTCTGGGATACTGCTACTAACCCATATGCTTTACTCTTAGAAAACACCGATGCTACCGATGAAGAAATCCAGGCTATGGCTACTAGCTACAACACCGCTGTCTGCACTCTTTAATCCACTAGTCTAAGTAAATGATTGTGGTGGGGAAACCCCCCACCACAATTTGTACGTTTATCTTTATGAAAAAAAGGAGGAAATATGGCTCAAGAAACGATGCAAAACAACCTTGAGTATCTCTCTTTGAACAAATTGGGACGCATCGGATATAAGATATCCCACTTCTTTACTGGCATTCCTAAGAAAGCCAACAAGAAGATTCATGATGTTCCGATCAAAGTGAGAAAGAAAGGTTTAGCGTTCAATAATATTTTCCGTACACTAATTCGTGCTTTTGCTCGAGGTGACTTTAAAACCAGATTGTCTTTTATCCTGATGGGATTTGGTCTAGTGACCCGCCATCAGGTCATTCGCGGTGCCTTATATTTCCTTTATGAGGCATTCTTCATCCTCTTCATGGTCTTAATTGGTGGTAATGCCTTAAGCATGTTACCAACGCTTGGTTCACTTTCAAGCGTCTGGTTTACGGTTTATGACAAGGATGGCTTAGATATTCAGCAACCCGCTTACTTTGATAACTCCTTTACCATTCTTTTATATTCCATCCTCGCCTTTGTCTTTATCGGTATTCTGATCTTCTTGTGGTACAACCAGATCAGAGATTCCATCAACTTACAAGAACGTAGCTATATCGGTAAATACGCTAGCGACAAACAGACCTTGAAGAACGTTCTTGATAAATCCTATGACAAGACGTTGTTATTCATTCCAATCGGTGGTTTGACGATCTTTACCATCATTCCAATTGTCATGATGATTGTTATCGCCTTTACCAACTACGACTACTTCCATATCTCACCATCGAAACTCTTTGACTGGGTTGGCTTCTATAATTTAGGACAGGTCTTCTCCTCAACTGGTGCAGGTCAAGGTACCGCCTTCTTACGAGTCTTTATTCAAGTCTTGTTATGGACGATCATCTGGGCCTTCTTTGCTACCTTCTCCAACTACTTCCTAGGTATGATCATCGCCATGATCATCAACATCAAAGGTATCAAATTAAAGAAGTTATGGAGAACCGTTCTCATTTCTACCATCGCTGTTCCACAGTTCATCTCCTTGATGTTGATCTCCTTCATGTTTGGTAACTCTTCCTTTGCTCCAATCAACGCTATTTTGATGAATCTGGGGTGGACAGAGTCACCGATTGCCTGGCTTAGTGATTCCGCCTTCAACGCTCTTCTTCCAAAGGTGGTCATCATCCTTGTCAACACTTGGGTTGGTGTTCCTTACACCATGCTCATCTGTACTGGCTTATTGATGAACATCCCTGAGGATTTATATGAGTCTGCTCGTATCGATGGCGCCTCACCAGCCAAGATGTACATGAAGATCACTCTTCCTTATATGTTATTTGTCACCGGTCCATACCTGCTCAGTCAGTTTATCGGTAACATCAATAACTTCAACGTCATCTACTTGTTATCTAGCGGTGGTCCAGCTTTTATCTATGATACGGCTCATGAGACTGTTCCTGCTGCTCTTACTACTTCTGGTGTCGGTCAGACCGACTTGCTCATCACCTGGATCTACAAACTTACCACCAACCAGTATTACGATTATGGTCTTGCGTCTGTCTTGGGTATCTTGGTCTTCGTCCTTGTCGCCTTCTTCTCTCTTCTGTTCTATAACAACTCCAATTCGGTCAACAATGAGGAGGAATTCCAGTAATGAATCGCGAAGAATCATTACCAGAAACGTCCTTGTCTATACTCTTCTTGTTATCGTCTCGATCATCTGGCTTGTTCCTTTCTTCTATCTGGTCATGCAATCCTTGACAAGCGCTTATAATCCATCAGTCATCATCCCAGCGCTTCCAACGGAAGATAACATCAATGCTGGTAAGGTCGTCTTCTCGTTTGATAATTACATCACCCTGTTTGCCGGTATGATGAACAAGACTTCCGGTGAAAGAGAACTCGTCTATGACTTTAAAGTCTGGTATCTCAACACCCTGATTATCGCTGCCATCTCCTCTATCATTGAAACCGTCTTAGTCTTAGGCACTTCCTATGCCTTCTCTAGACTCAGATTTAAGGCAAGAAAGCCACTGATGAAACTCATTTTAGTCTTAGGTATGTTCCCAGGCTTCTTATCCATGATCATCATCTACTTCATCTTGAAGTTGATCGGCATGGAAGGTAATATCTTCTCTCTTATCTTCATTTATGTCGCTGGTAGTGCGATGCAGTACTACATCGCCAAAGGCTTCTTTGATACCATTCCAAAGTCTTTGGATGAAGCGGCCATGATCGATGGCGCTAATAAGAACACCATCTTCTTTAAAGTCATCATGCCACTATCAAAACCGATTGTCGTCTACACTTTCCTTATCACGTTTACCGCTCCTTGGGGAGACTTCATGATGGCAAGTTTCCTTGCGGCTGGTGATTCTACCGCTTGGACTGTCGCTGTCGGTTTAAGAACAATGATTACAACATTGACTGATCAACAAAAATACTTCCCAGTCTTCTGTGCTGGTGGTGTTGTCACCTCTATTCCGATCATGATTCTCTTCTTCTGGTTACAGAAATATTACGTCGAAGGTATTACCGGCGGCGCTGTCAAAGGATAAACATTATGAGAAAAACTCCTGTTATCGCTCTTCTATCGATGATGCTTCTTGTCTCTTGTGGCTCAACCTCAAGTGAGGCTTTGTCATCTTCTGCTGAAGAAGTAATCTCTTCTACAAGCATCGGTGATGATGTTTATGAGAGCAACATCCTAGAAGACGATTACAGGAATTATTATGAAATCTTTGTCTACTCCTTTGCCGACTCTAATGGTGATGGTATTGGTGATCTAAACGGCATCACTGCGAAATTACCATATCTCAGAGATATCGGTTATACCGGTATCTGGTTGACGCCGATCTTCAAATCCAACTCCTATCATAAATACGATACGATCGATTACTTTGAAATCGCGAAAGACTTCGGTACACTCGATGACTTAAAAGCCTTGGTGAGTAAAGCTCATGAACTAGGGATGAAAGTCATTCTGGATGGCGTCTTTAACCACACGTCCAGTTATTCCAAAGATTATGAGAAAGCCTTGATTGCTCATCGTAAAAAACTCAATAATGAAACACTGAGTGAAGAAGAAAGCAATTATGAATCCCTTTATGTCTTTGTCGATAATGAAGAAGATAAGATCTCTGGCCATAAATATTCCAAAGCCGGCGCTAACGCCTTCTATTATGAATGTAACTTTGCTGATGATATGCCAGAATTAGACTTTGAAAGTGAATATACCTACACCTATATAAAGTCTATCATTGACTACTATATGAGCGATGATATCAAGGTTGATGGCTTCCGTCGTTCCTCGCGTAAAGACGATTTCCTCTGTCTTCCTGGCATTGATA
>CACXYG010000125.1 GCA_902771745.1 uncultured Erysipelotrichaceae bacterium
ATATTTTTCCATGTTGGATTTGACGCTCTCAAGAAGCTTATCAAATTCGGCATAGATCCACTGATCAAGATAGGATAACTTGCTAAAGTCAACCTTGGCTGGCTTGAAGTCAGCAGGTAAGCAAGAAAGGATATAACGAGAGGCGTTCCAGACTTTGTTGAGGAAGTTATGGGCAGTCTCCACCTTGTTGAAGGAGAAGTTGATATCAAGACCTGGAGTACCACCGGTGGCAAGAGCGTAACGTAAAGAGTCAGTACCGTATTTATCGATGACATCAAATGGATCGATACCGTTGCCCAAAGACTTGGACATCTTTCTGCCCTGGCTATCTCTGACAAGACCATGGATATAGACTTTCTTAAATGGCATCTTGTCGGTGAAATGAACGCCGTCAAAGGCCATTCTTTCGACCCAGAAGAAGATGATGTCATAGGCGGTGACCATAACATCAAGAGGATAATATCTCTTGTAGAGTTCACTTTCCTCGGGCCAGCCTAAGAAGGCAAATGGCGCAAGCGCACTAGAAAACCAGGTGTCTAAGACATCGGGATCCTGATCCCATTCAGATTCTGGTAAGACTTCTTCAGAGCAGACGACTTCACCCGTCTTCTTGTTGGTGAAGACAGGGATTCTGTGCCCCCACCACAACTGACGAGAAATGCACCAGTCATCGGTGTTTTCTAACCACTGATAGAAGATATGATCAAATCTCTCAGGGAAGAAGACGGTCTTCAGCTCTGGATCGTTTTGCATCTTCATGACCGCTTCACTTAAAGGCTTCATCTTGACAAACCACTGCTTGGAGAGCATCGGTTCGACAACCGCCTTACTTCTTTCGGAGTGACCGACGTTATGCACGATGTCTTCAATCTTGATCAAATCGCCCTGTTCTTTGATCTGGGCGACTAATTTCTTACGGCATTCATAACGGTCAAGGCCGACATAGCCTTCCGGAACATTTCCGTTCATGGTGGCATCATCGTTCATGGTCTTGACAAACTTGAGGTTGTGACGTTTGGCGATCTGGAAGTCGTTTGGATCATGAGCAGGTGTACACTTCATGACGCCGGTACCAAATTCCTTATCGACGTAGCGATCAGCAATTAATGGTAACTTTTCACCGTTGGCTGGGTTGATGACACACATGCCTTCATATTTGTTATAACGTTCATCATCGGGATTGAAGACGACGGCCTGATCACCAAACATGGTCTCTGGACGAGTGGTGGCGACTTCCAAATAGGAAGAGTGATCTTCAAACCAGTACTTGAAATAATAGAAGTGACCGTTATCGCTGGAATACTGCACTTCAATATCGGATAAGGCGGTCTTTAACACCGGATCCCAGTTGATGATTCTTTCACCTCTGTAGATCAAGCCTTCATCATAAAGACGTTTGAAGACTTTGCTGACAGCCTTACACATACCCTCATCAAGGGTGAATCTCTCTTTGGAGTAGTCCATGGAAAGACCTAACGCGCGCCACTGTTTGGAGATGTAATCGCCGTGTTCTTCCTTCCACTTCCAGGCTTCTTTGAGGAAGCCTTCTCTGCCAAGTTCATACTTGTTCTTGCCTTCTTCTTTTAACTTCGCTTCGACTTTAGCCTGGGTAGCAATACCCGCATGGTCCATATCAGCCAAGAACAAAACATCATAGCCAGAGATCTTCTTATATCTGGCGATGATATCCAAAACGGTGGTGTTCGTCGCATGTCCGATATGCAGAATACCGGTGACATTTGGCGGTGGGACGATCATCGAAAAAGGAGTCTTGTTGAGATTTTCCTTTCTCATCGCCTCAAAATAGTGATTTTCTTCCCAGAATTGTTCTTTGCCTTCTTCGGCCTTGTGATGGTCGTAGGCTTTATCCATTTCTTTCATTAAAAAAGTCCCTCCGAAAATTTGACTTTTCTGAAGGGACGCAATTTTCATTTGCGCGGTACCACCCCTCTTCGGAATTTCCGCTCTTAAATACCTGAGACTTTCTAAGCAGGTAGACTTAGAGGATTCCTCCCCGGCTCCAAGACGACAAGAGAAGTGGCTTATATCTGGTTTCCAGCATCCCAGACTCTCTATCATAAGTGTGGCTTCTCACCTTCTTATCAACGCCGAAATAAATTATATACCAAAACTTATTAAAAACAAGAAAAAAGAGAGCACTAGGCTCCCTTTTTCACACTTTTGATGATATCTTCTCTTAAAACCTGATAGAGATTTTCTTTCTTCAAGCCGACATCAAATATCTGTTTACCGGCCAATTTCTCTTTCTGGAGATTGAGATAATGTTTTTCGGAACTGTTGATCTTATCTGTCTTGGTGAAGACAAAGGCGTAATTCAGACCAAGGGATTCCAGATATTGGGCAAATTCGTCATCGGCGGGAAGAAGAAGTCTTCTCGCATCGATCAATAAATAGACTTTCTTTAAACCGGGATTGTCTTCTAAGAAATCCTTCATCAAACCGGCAAAGGTATCTCTTTTAAAGGTGGCAAAGCCATAACCGGGGACGTCAGCCACATAAAAGGCATTATCGATGATGGCGTAGTTGACCATGTTGGTCTGACCCGCCGTCTTACTTGTCTTCATGAAGTTCTTTCTTTGGACAAGAGCGTTGATGAGGGTGGATTTGCCAACGTTCGAGCGGCCGATAAAGGTGACCGTGGGTTTATCCTGAAGGAAACCTTTTTTATCGACGGCCGACTTGACGAAATTCACGTTCTGAAAGGAAATCTTAGGCATCTTATTTAGTTACCTTTTTCTTGGTAGTTTTCTTTTCGGTTGGCTTTTCTTCTTCGTTCTTCTTTGGAGAAGTGGTCTTGTAGATCTCGTCCTTCATCTTGGTGATATCTTCCATGTAGACACCCTGGAAGAGATCAGAAACCTTCTTGACTTCGACGATCTCTAAAGCGTCAGCGATCTCCTTTGGAAGTTCCTTGACATCTTTATCGTTCTCAAATGGAACAAAGACGGTCTTGATGTGTTCTCTAGCCGCAGCGTTGCACTTTTCTCTTAAACCGCCGATTGGCATAGCGTTACCGCGAAGGTCGACTTCACCAGTCATGGCGACATCATTTCTGATGCGGAGCTGACAGACGGCAGAAAGGATACATAAGACGGTGGCAACACCAGCGGATGGACCATCCTTTGGCGTAGCGGATTCCGGGAAGTGGATATGGATATCATGAGCGTTGAAGAATTCAGGGTTGATACCGACATCTGGTCCGATGGATTTGACATAAGAAAGGGCTGTTTCACAAGCTTCTTTCATGACATCACCAAGGTTACCAGTCAAGATCAAAGCGCCTTTACCTGGGAAGGTGTTGACTTCAATCTTCAAGGTTTCACCACCAGCCTGAGTATAGGCAAGACCGTTGATGACACCGATTTGAGAATCGTTGATGTTCTTGTCGCGGATGAAGATCTCGGCGCCAAGATATTTTCTGACAACTTCTTTATCGACGACTAAATGATCATAGCTTGGGTCACGAAGGAAGTCGACCGCATACTTTCTATCGATGGTACCGATCTTTCTTCTCAATTCACGAACACCCGCTTCCATGGTGTAGTATTCGATGATGTAGTCTAAGGCTTCATCCGTCCAGGTCATCATACCTGGCTTGACACCATTATCTTTCTCTTCTAAAGCGATGAGATGATTCTTGGCGATATCGACTTTTTCAAACTTGGTGTAGGTATTCAATTCGATCATCTCTAAACGGTCCATGAGCGGGCCAGGAATCTTGGAGATATCGTTGGCAGTACAGATGAATAAGACATTGGAAAGATCAAATGGTTCATCAAGATAGTTATCCTGGAAGTTTTTGTTCTGTTCAGGATCTAAGACTTCCAGTAAGGCACTGGCTGGATCACCATGATAACCGCCGCCGTTGACCTTATCGATTTCATCCAGTAAGAAGACTGGGTTGTTGGTACCACACTTCTGGATGGAGGAGATGATCTTACCTGGCATAGCACCGACATAGGTCTTTCTATGACCGCGGATTTCCGCTTCATCAGAAACACCGCCCAAAGCGACCTTGACAAACTTTCTACCTAAAGCGGCAGCGATGGAGATGGCAAGGGAGGTCTTACCGACACCAGGAGCGCCATAGAAGCATAAAATTGGAGCTTTCAAGGACTTGGTGAGCTGTTTGACCGCCAAGTATTGTAAAATACGATCTTTCTGTTTCTCTAAGCCGTTGTGGTTTTCATCCAAAATCTGTTTGACGCTGGTCAAATCGTCATTATCGGTAGAAGAGATTTTCCATGGAAGGTTGACCATCAACTCTAAATAGTTGGTGGCAACACCAATTTCCTGGCTGCCCATCGGAAGGGCCTTGACTCTGGTGATCTCCTGACGGATTCTCTTGATGACGGATTCAGGATAGAGTTCTGGATGCTTGGTGATGGCTTCTTCATAAGAATCGAATTTATCGCCACCATCAAATTCCTTCAACTGATCTTTGACGGCCTTCATCTTTTCACGAAGGACATATTCACGCTGGTTCTTATCGATGGATTCGGAGACTTTCTTCTGGATGTCAAATTCGATCTTGGCATCGAGATTGAAGCGGTCTAAATCCTGAGTCAAAAGACGGAATTTCTCAATGACGTCTTTTTCCTCTAATAATAACTGCTTGGAAATCTCATTCATGCCTAAGAAAGCAGCGATATGATAAGGGATATTTCTCACTTCAGGAACGGTCTGAGAGAAGTCAGGAAGTTCGGGAAGCTGAGGATATTTCTTTCTCATGGACA
>CACXYG010000126.1 GCA_902771745.1 uncultured Erysipelotrichaceae bacterium
AATGGGGTGGTGCCGTTATAGGTTAAGGCGGCGACATCGTCATCGGTGGCGAAGAATTCATCATTGGACTGATAATAGACAGCCGTGTCACCTTCGGTACCGATGGCAAGAGAACCAGTGAAGGCAAGGATTTCCTTGACGTTGCTGAGTTCAGTTTCACTTAAAGGAGATAAGGAGATACGAAGTTCATAGCCCTGGAGAGATTCCGTGCCGTCGACAGAGACGGACTTTTCACCCTTGACGATGGAGACATCGGCGTTTCTGACACCAGCGGCGTCCAAACGAGCCATGACTTTCTGTTCGATATCGATCTCATCTAATGGAGTGATACCGCCGTTGGAATAGTCCTTGTACTTTTCGGTGTCATAATCTTCGGCCACACGAGAGGTCAGAGAATAGACAAGCTGAGTACCGGTACCATATTCCATGGCATCAATTTTATTCTCTAAAACTGCCTGCGTGTTGAAAACAACTGCACAGAGCATAGTGATCATCATAACGACATAGGCTAAGAAGCGACGCATGGTAGAGTCCTCCTGATATTCTTTAATTCGCACACTAGTAACTAAACTAATTTATCAAAATACACGGCATAATTCAAGGAAATATATATAGATATATATATTTATTATTATTCTATTCCCTCTTTGAGATTCTCGGGAACAGGGATATTTAAATGTTCGTAGGCTTTCTTGGTAGCCACACGTCCTTTAGGCGTTCGGTTGATCAGTCCAATCTGGACCAAATAGGGTTCATAAACGTCAGAAACATTGTCAACTGAGGCACCGATGGCGCTGGCTAGGGCATTCAAACCGACGGGTTTACCATTATAGCGGTAGATGAGACATTCCAAGATGCGTCGATCGGTCTCATCAAGACCAAGATCATCAATGGCTAAGAAAGACATAGCAGAATAGGCGGCCTCGAGATCGATGACGTCTTTTCCTTGATAGGTGGCGTAATCTCTTACTCTTCTAAAGAGTCGATTGGCAATTCTTGGTGTTCCTCGACCACGTAAAGCTACCTGATAGGCGGCATCTAGGGTGATAGGGTAATGCAGGGCTTGACTTGTTCTCATGATGATAGAGAGCAGTTCATTTGGTGAATAGTAACGGAGCTGAAGAAGGATACCAAAACGGTCACGAAGCGGAGCAGATAAGCCACCGGCATCCGTCGTCGCACCAATTAAGGTAAATGGTGGAAGTGGAATGGATAAGGTTCTTGCATCACTTCCCTTACCGACGATGATCGATAAGGAGAAATCCTCCATCGCCCCATACAAGACTTCCTGAACCGTGATCGGCATACGATGAATTTCATCAATGAAGAGACAATCGCCAGGATTCAAGGAAGAAAGAATGGCGGCTAAATCTCCTGTTCTGACAAGTGAGGAACCGTTGGTCAGTTTGATATTGGTCTCCATTTCATTGGCGACGCAATTGGCAAGGGTCGTCTTACCAAGACCAGGTGGGCCAAAAAAGAGAACATGATCAATCGTCTCATTTCTTTTCTTGGCAGCCAAAATAGAGATATTCAACGCCTTCTTAATCTCCTCTTGACCGATGTAGTCAGCTAGTTTCTGCGGACGCAAAGAAGTGTCGATATCATCATTGGCTTCGTTGAGTTCTTTGGCAATCAAAGAGAGTTCTTTTTCTTCACTCATAGTTATTTATTCAGAATCTGTAAGGCTTTCTTGAGATAATCATCCGCCGTCAAATTGGTTTCATTGATCTGACCAAGGGCGTTTTTGATCTCGCTTTCTTTAAAGCCAAGAGCCTTTAAGCCATCTTTGGCGACATCCATCTCCGCGTTTAAGGTACGAGCAGAAGTATCAAGCATCAATAACTTACCTTTTAAATCAAGGATGAGTTGACCTGCGCTCTTCTTACCGATTCCAGGAAGACGCATCAAGAAGGCTGTATCGCTATTCTCAATGGCATTGGCAAGTCTTTCAACACTGGTAGAAGATAAGGCAGTTAGAGCTGTTTTAGGGCCGATACCTTTGACGCTCGTTAAAGAGAGATACATATTCTTTTCTTCCAGCGTCTTAAAGCCGACAAAATACTGTTCGTTTTCATTATGCACATAAGAAACAAAGACAAAGAGTGTCTCACCGATGGGAAATTCATCCGGGTGAGAAACTAACACATCATAACCAACGCCACCACACTCGACGACGACAGAGTCGGCCGTATGGAACGTAATCATACCATGTAAGTAGTAGTACACGATTATTATCTCCTTTCTTAATATATGCTCTGAAACGATGAAAAATTATTCAAAATAATCAAATTCAAATCCGTCAAGGACGATGGTATCACCATTAACAGCACCAGCATCAGCAATCGCCTGATCAATACCAATACTGTCTAGATAAGCGAGTAATCTATCAATACCCTCATCGGTCTTTAAGTTGATCAAACGCTTGGTTCTAACAACGCGTTCACCAACAATTTCAAAGAAACCATCTTCTCTCTTGACAACCTGGTAGTTAGGCTTCTTGCCATTGTCGATTTCCCTAGCGGAATAGACCACTTCTTCCTCGTCATACTGGGTGAGATTCTTCTTCTCATCTTCTTTTGATTTTTTGACCATTGTGTAAAGACGTCTCATCAAAGACTTGGTATTTTTACTATCCTTGGCAGATATAATATATACCTCATAGCCTTCACTTTGTAACTTTTCTTTGAGTTCTTTGGCAACATCGGCGTATTCCTTCAAGTCAGACTTGTTGATAGCAACAATCATCTTTCTGTCCTGAAGCTTTTGGGAGTACTTGAAAAGTTCCTTGTTGATGGCGACAAAGTCATCATAAGGATTCTCACTTCTCGAGACATCGATCAGATGAAGAAGAACTCTGCATCTTTCGATGTGTCTTAAGAAAGTAAAACCTAAACCACGACCATCACTCGCACCGTCGATCAAACCAGGTAAGTCGGCTAAGACAAACGACTGATCGGGTGTGATAAAACAGACACCAAGCTGCGGCTCGAGGGTAGTGAAAGCATAATCGCCAACCTGCGCACTGGCTCTGGTAACGGCCGAAAGAAGGGTACTTTTACCGACATTTGGATAACCGACCAAACCGACATCGGCTAATAATTTCAACTCAAAATAGAAGGTCTTGGTTTCCCCTGGAAGACCATTCTCAGCGATATTTGGGGTACGTCTGGTGGCACTCTTGAAAGTGGCATTACCTCTGCCACCTCTGCCACCCTTGACCGCCAAATAAGAATCTCCGTGATGAATCAAATCAGCCAATTGCTTACCGGTTTCATCTTCGATGACGGTACCACAGGGCACTTTTAAATAAATATCTTTGGCGTCTTTACCATATTGCAGTTTGGTTTTACCATTTTCGCCTGGCTCAGCCTTGATGACCTTACCAAAACGGTATTCCTGTAAAGATTCCATACCGTTATCAGCGACCAAATAGATCGAACCACCCTTACCGCCATTACCGCCATAAGGTCCACCGTGTTCAATACATTTTTCATGACGGAAAGAGATGGCACCATCGCCACCCTTACCAGAACACAGGACAACTTTTACTTTATCATGCATATAGTCACCTCCATAGGCTAAAAGAAAGGCTTCGGTAATAAACCGAAGCCTATTGAAAACGTTTGATGATTACTTGCTGACGACTTCAGGCTTCGTCGGATAGACGGAGACTTTCAATCTACGGCGATCCAATCTTTCATACTTGACGTAACCGTCAATAGTAGCAAAGAGAGTATCATCACCAGCTCTCTTGACGTTATTACCAGGATGAATCTTGGTACCTCTCTGACGATAGATGATGGAACCGGAATGGCACCACTGACCATCGAAGAGTTTAGCGCCTAATCTCTTAGAGTTAGAATCACGACCGTTTTTAGTGGAGGTGACACCCTTATGAGAAGCGAAGAGCTGAATGTTTAAGACTAAATTCAGTTTCATTTGTTACCTTCTTTCCCAGAGACTTTGATTTTGACGTGATCAGGATAACGTTGACTGATCGTGTCAAGCTGCACAACGAGCGTCTCTAGAACTATCTCATCATGCATCGTAGCGTCATGAACCAGTGTCAACTCAGCATAGCCTTCTTTCATGATCAATTCATAATTTTCGGCATTGTCTAAGGCGTTTAGAGCACCATAGACGCAAGCGGACACACCGGCACAGATGACATCCTTACCATACTCAAGTCCCCCATGACCCTTGACGAGTAAGTGAGAGAGAGTATTTTCAACGTAATCGACAGTAACCTTAATCATTACTTGACGTTGATAGCTTCAACTTTCAAAGCAGTATAGGGCTGTCTGTGTCCATGACGGACTCTGAGATTGCTCTTAGCTTTGTAGCGGATGACATGGATCTTCTTTTCCTTGCCCTGCTTGACAATGCTAGCTTTGACAGTAGCACCTTCAACGAACGGCTTACCGACGAAAGTCTTATCGCCTTCAACAAAGAGAACCTTGTCGAAAGTGACTTCAGAGTCTTTTTCGCCTTCGATCTTTTCGGTGTAGATGGTGGAACCAACTTCAGCCTTGATCTGCTTGCCGCCAGTTAAAATAATAGCGTACATGTTCTTGCCTCCTTCCTTAATGTGATTTGGTAGTACTAAGTACTCGCATTAGTGGTATCTACAAAGTAGAGTTTAAGACCAGGTCATAGCGGTTGTAGGCTATTTGGAGGCCATACAACGTATAACATTATACTAGAAAGTATAATGGTTATCAACGATTATTTTCGCT
>CACXYG010000127.1 GCA_902771745.1 uncultured Erysipelotrichaceae bacterium
GAAGACAACACCCTTGCGATCATATTTCCTCGCCCAGTCAGGCAGCAGTTCCTTCTTCATGTTGGTTGTATTATATCATAAATACAATACAATGACAAGCCGGATACCAAAAACGCCGCAAAATCATATATTCGGGTCAGAAGATTTATGAGTAATGACTACCCGGGTTTTCCTTTGTTGTTTTGAGTTTCATAATCCGTTATAATGATAACGTGCGCTTAACCCATGCACAGAAAGAGAAAATCATGTTAACTTTGCAAAACAAAGAAGACATCTATGATCTTCTCAAACAGGGTTTCAAAGAGGAAGAGAAAATTCCGCTTGCTACTTTAGCCTTATATCTCAATAGCAAGAAATTTTCTTATCAGGAATATGGTTATAAAAAATTAAGATCACTGCTCGGTGATTGCTCGTTCCTGTCTTGTGAAACCGATGTCAAGAATCATAGCAATGTCTACGTCACACTGCATCCTTTTAAGGATGAAAAAGCGGCGAAGCCTACCAAGGCAAAAAAGCCGAAGACGAAATTAGATGAGAAGACCAAAAAGAAGATTTCCGAACTTCTTTTAAGTGAGTATGAGCCTGGTCATGCTTATCCTTTAAGCATGGTCAGCAAATATCTTGTCGACCACAAGATCGACTATAAGGCGTTGGGTTTCTCCAAGATGAGAAAACTCATCGAGTCCTTAACGGATATTCTTTTATTGGTGGAAGAAGACGACAATAGAAGTATTGTCACCGTCAACTTCCTGAAACTCAAAAAGAAAGTTCCTACCAGCGAAAAGAAGAAAGAAGAAAAAGTCAAAAATGCCTCTAGTCAGCTTCCAACCCCAAAGAAAGGCTGCTTCTTTGTTCCTAATAACTTAATCTTATCTATCAAGGAATTCACCTCTCTTGGATTAGATAACGATGCTATCATCGCCCTACTTTTAAAAGACTATACCACCGCTTATAAAGCCAAGTCCTTCAAACCTAAGGATGACGCTTTCATCTTCCCACTTTCCTTCCAATCCAAGGAAAAAGAACCTTTGATCGCTTCGATCAAGAAAGCGGGTAAAGGTGCGACTTACGCTTATTATTTAAACTTTGTCGGTTCCGACAAAGAAAAAGCCAGAGATTGTCTCAATGATCATGTCTGCTTTACAGACTATGATACCGCCATGGCTGATCTAGCCAAACTTGCCAGAAAAGAGAAGTGGTGCTATCACAACTCCAAAGACAAATACATCATCTTGAAGATTTATCTTCAGTACACCTTCTATCAGGTCTTCAGCCAGAACAAACTCAAGGAAGATCCATCTTCTTCCTTCGCTTGCTTCAACACCGGTTTAAAGACCGAAAGTTATGAAGATATCTACGGTATCCTTTTAAAGTCTCAGGACAAAAACATTCCTCAGCCTTATATCTTCCAGGGCTTTTCTACCGCTGCCAGTCAAGGCTTAGGTAAGATTGTTGTCGAACACTTCAATCCTCTTCCACAAAAAGCCAACTATATCCATTCCAGTGATGATCTTGTCTATAACTCGAATAGTGATATCCACACCGATTATCACCATATCATCTTAGATAACTTGGATCGATTCCCGCTTTCCTTCTTGAAAGCTCTTGTCTTACCTTTCAAAGAAGAAAACAAGTTGTTAAGTCAGATTGAAAAAGAAAAATCCGCGTTTACCAAAGATAAACTCTTCTCCAAATTAGAAAAACTAGTTGAAAAGAATGACACTTTATTCTCACTGCTGAGAATCTCTTTAGAAGCCAGTATTTCCAAAGCCATCAGAATGGTCAACTATGACTATCGTAACGCCCTTCCATCTTTCTTTCCAACCAGAAATGTCATGTCCTTGATGTTACCTCTGGAATTCACCAACAATGATGAAGTGGAAGCCGTCTTGCTCATTGAACGTACCCCATCTGGCAATTACCAGGGGCAGACCATCCTCACTTTGAAACAGTGCTACGTCAATGCCAGACTCATTTCCCCACTGGAAAATTCCTTTTTAAACCCAACCAAAATTGAAGACTAGGAGGCTATTATGTACTTCATCGAACGTTACCAAAAAGACGAAAAAGAAGACTTAGAACACTATCGAAAACTCGTTGATGAAAAACTGACAGAAGCCAAGGAAAGAGCGGATCAGAACAATGGAGATGCGATGTTTTTGCTTGCCGCTCATTATATCAATGATAGAAATGAAGACTATGATCCAATAGAAGGTTATCGCTATTTCCAGCGTTTATACGCTATGGGCCAGAAAGATATGGTCTATATCTTGGCCTGGTTGAATTATTTTGGTATCGGCACCGAGCAGAACACCTATCGCGCGGTCGAATATTTTGATATCTGTCGTACGGATTATCAAAACGCCTTTTATGGCCCCTCCTATTTCTCTCTTGCTTATCTCTATTTCTTTGATGAGAAAGTAAAAGATATCACCAGAGGTATCGATTACCTCAAGAAATATGTCATTCAGGCCATCGATGGCATCATCAACGATCCAGAAGACGTTCCTTTTGATGAGTTTGGTGATGAGAATGAATTCCGGATGGTCTTTGAAAGTCAGAAGAAGGTCAAAGATTACGCCAAGTATCTAAAAGACGCCTTAGCAAAAATGGATATGAATCTTCTTGTTGATTTATCCATGTTAGAAGAAAAAGACTTTGTCAATTTGGATATCACCAACTTCTTCTTATCCTATTGCTATTTGACTGGTAAAGGAAAAGAACTGAATCTGGAAAAAGGTTTAGAAACCTATAAAAAGGTCGTCAAACACAATCTTCTAACCCAGAAATTAGAACTCATCAAAGGAGATTTACCAGCTTTCATCAAAGATTATCCTGCCGGTGCTATGGACCAGGAATTCAATCCTTATGGTTATATCTTTACCCAAGAAGAAGTCCTTGAGTATAAGCTTGCCAATGAATCCAAAGCCGAATATCATATCCCTTCTGCCGTCATGTTTTTAGCCTATGGCTATTATGGAAAGTTTAAATACTTCCCCAAAGATATCTCTAAATCCATCCAGTTTTTTAAAGAAGGTCTCCGTCTCAACAGACCCGAAGCCGCACTTGCTTTAGGTAGAATCTATCATGATGGTCTTGATGATGGCATCATCGATTTAGAAAGAAGTCATGACTATTTCAAGAAAGCCTTAGAGGAAGGTGTCACTGATGCTGCATTCTTCTTAGCAAAATACGCCATCGAAGATGATAAGAACTATCAAAAAGCAACAGATATCCTTCTTGATTACACCAAAAAAGAACAAGAGAAAGACGCGCAGGTCTTAAAGATGTCTTCACCTCAGTTCATGCAAGAGAAGAATGAGGCTTTAGAAAAAGAAATCAATAATTATATCTCTTCTGTAAAAAGTGGTCTTGATCTAGTCAATGATGGTTTAAAAGCCTATGAAGACAAAGGCTATGAAAAAGCTGTCAAGAACTTCGATCAGGGTGCCAAAGAGGGTGGTATGACCCAAGCCGCCGCCATGATGGCACTCATGTATCTCAACGGTCTTGGCGTGGAACAAAGCGAAAAGACCGCTCTTGAAATCATCGACGAACTCATTTATACGGAAGTCTTCTAAACAATAATAAACCAAACAAAAATATTCCCAACCAACTTATGATAGTTGATTGGGAATTTTTTATTTTGTATTACGATGTCTGACATAGAAAGAAAGAACATCAATATCACTTGGGTGGACGTTGGTGATTCTTGCGGCTTCTCCTAATGTCTTTGGTTTTAATAGGGCAAGTTTTTCTCTTGCTTCTAAAGATAGACCATCGATATGACGGTAATCAAGATCTATTGGAAGTGGTAATTCCTCATAGGATTTACGTCTTTCCACTTCTTTTCTGCACTGGATGATATAACCTTCATATTTCACTTCCGTCTCGCACTTGAAGGCTTCATTCTCGTCAAGTGGAGGAAGGAAATCCACGCATTCTCTAAGTCCGTTATAAGTAACGTTTTGTCTGCGTAAGGAATTCTTCAAGGTCTCATTTCCGTTTGGATCTGGGAAACCAAGAGACATGATGTAATCATGTAACTTCTGGTTAGAAGCCAATTGATGTTCATCAAGTATCTGAATCGCCTCTTCGACATGTTTACGGCGTAGATCAAGACGTTCAAACTTCTCTTGGGAAAGAAGGCCGACTACAAGTACTTCATGCAACGCAGCAAACTCTATCAGAAGCATTTCGACCCCGCCGATCGCTTCATCAAGGGACTTTCCTCGACAGGCGAGCGGCGCAAGCCCTTCAACCCCTTCAGTTCGACCCATCGCGAAGACGACTTTACGGAGGGCAACTCTTGGCAATACACGTGGCTCGTGCCCCACGACGTTCACGGACTCGTGAAAATGTTTGGCAATGAACAGAAATTCGTCGAGAAGTTCGACTCGCTCTTCATCGTCGAAGGCGACCTTGGCGAAAATGCCTCGCCCGACATCAGCGGCCTCATCGGTCAATATGCCCACGGCAACGAGCCCTCGCACCACATTCTCTATATGTACAACTACGTCGGACAGCCGTGGAAGGGCGCGAAACTGCTGCGCCAGACGATGCGCGAGATGTACGCCAACGACTTCGACGGTCTTTCGGGCAACGAGGACGTCGGTCAGATGTCGGCGTGGTACATCCTCTCGGCGATGGGACTCTATCAAGTCGAGCCTGCCGGCGGAAAATACTGCATCGGTTCGCCTGTCATCGACGAGGCCGCCATCAA
>CACXYG010000128.1 GCA_902771745.1 uncultured Erysipelotrichaceae bacterium
TTGTATTGTTCTAGATATCTTTCCTCTTTGGTTCTCAGATAATCTTCTAACGGAGTATAAGAGGCATAAGGATAGAAAAGATCAACCCCAGCCAGAGCCAGTTCACTATTGCTATAAGCGGGAAAACCGACACTTCTGGTATAAAGCAAGAAAGGATTATCAATACATTCTCCCAAGAAAATCGTGTCCTCTTTTAGAGATGCTTTGGCTTTCTTATAAAAAGAAGGAGGAAGAAAACTAGCGACATCAAAACGGAAACCATCTATTCCATAACTCTTATAAAGCTTTAAGACATCGATAAGATATTCTTCTAATTCTTTATGATTATGATCTAGATCGATGACATCGGCCCAAGAGCCGATCTTGTTAGCAAAATTACCATTCTTATCCTTATAGAAATATTCAGGATGTTCTTTACTTAAAAGAGAATCTCTCGAGGTATGATTAAAGACCATATCCAAAATGATCCTCTTACCTTTTTGATGAATGAGATGACAAAGCTGAATCAAATCCTCTTTGCTTCCCTGCTCAGGATCAATACTGCGATAGTCTAAAATGCTATAAGGAGAACCATAAGTTCCTTTTCTCTGATCAACACCAATGGGTTGAATCGGCATTAGGTAAAGAATGTCCGCACCACTTGAAAGTATGAAATCTAATGAATTTGATACCGCTTTCAAATTTCCTTCGGGAGAATAATTTCTGACAAAAATCTGGTAGATCACCTGGTTTAAAAATGAATTTTTCATCATGGTTTCCTTGAAATGAGTATTGAAAAGAGAGGTTCTCTCATCCCTTTCTTTTTGATTATAACAAAGGCTTCTATATCCGGATAGTGATTTATCTTTCAAGGAAACTATGAGAATGACGAATGGGTCAAAATGAAATAAAAACAGCCAAAAAAGGCTAGTTTCAAGAATTGGCAAAATCTCATGATTATCTCTTAAAACTACGATGAATGAATGTGTATCTTAGCTTTGTTCCTCTTAAAAAAAGAATGAATTCGAAGAAATAAAGAGGTGAAAAAAGGAGAAAACTCTCTTCAAAATAATAAAGTTCAAAACTTTAAAATTTGTCTTAAAAGAAAGATTGAAAATACCTTGAAGAAAGTGACGTCTAGTTGTGAGATTTATTGAAATTCTATAAAATAGAAGTAATTGATTTTCAATAAATGGAGGATGGAATTTATGAAAGCACTTATTGTCGAAGATAAAGTCCAACTTGCTGACGCTATCAAAGAATATCTGAAAATGCGTAAAGTGGACACCACTGTGAAATATGAAGGCTTAGAAGGTTACCAGGAAGCGGCCAAGGGCATCTATGATGTCGTGGTCTTAGATTTGATGTTACCAAACAAAGACGGCTTATCCATCATTCGTGATTTAAGAGCCAACAAGATTGAAACACCAATCATCGTCCTTACTGCCAAGTCTTCTACCGAAGATAAAGTCGAATGTCTTCTTGCCGGTGCGGATGACTATCTCACCAAACCATTTGTCTTAGAAGAACTTTTGGCTCGTTTACTGGTTCTCACCAGACGTAAAGGCAATATCGTTCCTAACGATATCGAATATGGTGATGTCAAACTTGATAAACTCAATCACACCTTAAACAAAGGTGAGAATTCCATCGCCTTATCCTTAAAGGAATATCAGATCATGGAAATCTTGATGACCAATACCGATAAGATCGTGGAAAAATCCTATATCTTGGAAAAAGTCTGGGGTATGGAATCTGACACCTATTACAATTCTGCGGAAGTCTATATCTCTTTCATCCGTAAGAAATTAGAAGGTATCCATGCGGAGATCAAAGTAAAATCCATTCGTAATGTCGGCTATAAACTTTTAGCGCCAGGAGAAAATGACTAGATATAGGCTCACTGCCAAACAATTGATATTAAAAGAACGACTCAGCATCACCAGCTTGGTTATGGCTGTGCTGGCGGTGTTTGTCGTTTTGGTTGGTATTCTCGTCCCGTTATTTCAGCGACGCTCCCTTTCATCTGGAGCTTATACCAAGCTGGATAGTGTCGTCATCAACGCCATCAACGCGAACTACGGTTATGGTTCCAGTGAAAACATCAATCCCGATGTCAATGAACTGATCTTTGTTGTCATATCCACTGAGGAAGGAGATGTCTATGTCACAGAAAATTCCTCACTAACCATTCATTATTACGAACACCTCGCCAACAAGAAAGACAAAGTCAAAGACCGCTATAACGAGATGTTTGAAGGATATTTCCTGTCTGTGATGACAGCAAATTACATCAGCGAAAACCTTAATATCGATCGTTCGGCCATCCTTCCAACGGAACCGATCGGTATTCCTGATGATTTAGTCATCTATGCTGGTATCAATCGCCAAAGTGATATTGAAGCAGTCGATTCTGCCGCCTGGATTCTGGCCATGGTCTTAGTGGTCGGATACTTGATTTTAGGACCGATTGTCTTCTTGATCTCTAACCGCGTCATGAAGCCGACAAGAGAGGCCATTCGCCATGAAAAAGAATTCGTGGCCAACGCCTCTCATGAGTTGAAGACCCCACTAGCCATCATCACCGCCGACGCGGAAATCTTACGAGAGAAGAATCCCGAAAACTCCCAATACGTCAGCAACATCATCTCCCAATGTGCCAATATGAACGAGACGGTCTTAGATATGATTGACCTCTCGAAGTTGGAGACCGCCCAAAGACCTTTAGAAAGTGTCAACTTCTCCCAGTTATTATTAAATCTCTGTCTCTCTTTTGATGCCCTTGCTTATGAGCGTGGCATCACCTACAGCTATGATATTGACGAGAATATCGTCTTAGAAAAGACCGATAGCAAGAATCTCACCCGTCTATCTAACCTGTTGATCGACAATGCTATGAAGTACACGGAGAATGAGAAAATCATCTCAGTCAGTCTCAAAAATACCAAGAAGGGACCTGTTTTTATGGTCTATAACACCGGTTGTCAGGTTCATGATGAAGATAGAGAAAAAGTCTTCGAAAGATTCTATCAGGGAAAGTCCGGTGCAGATAACGAACGTAAGGGTTCGGGCCTTGGTTTAGCCATCGTCAAACAGATCTGCGAGACCTATCAATACGTCGTTAGTATCAATTCTCACTACCTCAAAGACATGTGTTTTACTGTTTTACTCAAATAGGCGCTGAAAATCAGTGCCTTTTTGTTTTCTTTGTGGTATATTACTACATATTTTAAATTTCAGAGTCGAGTAGTTAACTATCGTTGTATTGAATTAAGGAGCTAAAAAACAATGAAAAACAAGATTGTTATGGAAGGTCTTACGTTCGATGATGTTCTCTTACTACCCCGTTATTCCGAGATTACGCCAGACATGGTCTCTTTAAAAGCCCGTCTGACCAAACACATTACTTTAAACATTCCTCTTCTTTCCGCTGCCATGGACACCGTTACCGAATCCCAGATGGCGATCGCCTTAGCCAGAGAAGGTGGTATCGGTATCATTCACAAGAATATGTCCATCGAGCAGCAGGCCAAAGAAGTTGATAAGGTCAAGAGAAGTGAAAATGGTGTCATCACTGACCCGATCACCCTCTCTGCCGATAAAACCTTAGCCGATGCCCTTCACATCATGGCCGATTATCACATCTCTGGTATCCCGGTCACCGATGAAAACAAGAAGCTTATCGGTATCATCACCAATCGTGATATCAAGTTCGAACACGATTTGAACAAGACCATCGCGGAAGTCATGACCAAAGAAAACTTGGTCGTCGGCAAGGTCGGTACCTCTCTGGATGAAGCCAAGCAGATTTTAGCCAAGGCCAGAAAAGAAAAGTTACCAATCGTCGATGACGATTTCCGCTTAAAGGGTCTTATCACCATCAAGGATATCGATAAGATTCAGCAGTATCCAAATTCCGCTAAGGATAAATACGGTAGACTTCTTTGTGGTGCCGGTCTTGGTATCACCAAGGATTATCTTATCCGTGCCAAAGCTTTAGTGGAAGCGGGTGTTGACGTCTTTGTTTTGGATAGCGCTCATGGTGATTCCAAGAATGTCTGTGTCGCTTTGAAGAAGTTGAAAGAAACTTATCCAGAAATCGATGTTATCGCTGGTAACGTCGCTACTTATGAAGGTGCCAAGCACCTCATGGAAGCCGGTGCCGATGCCGTCAAGGTCGGTATGGGTCCTGGCTCCATCTGTACGACCCGTGTCATCTCTGGTATGGGTGTCCCACAGATCACTGCCGTCATGGAAGCCAGACGCGCTGGTGAAGAATTCGATTGTCCAATCATCGCCGATGGCGGTATCAAGTACTCTGGTGATATCACCAAGGCCTTAGCCGCTGGTGCTGATACTTGTATGATGGGTGCCATCTTTGGCGGTTGTGAAGAAGCGCCAGGTGAAACCGAACTCTATCACGGTCGTAAGTATAAAGTCTATCGCGGTATGGGTTCTCTTGCCGCTATGGAACAGGCCCATGGTTCCAGCGACAGATACTTCCAGTCCGGTCATAGAAAGTTAGTTCCCGAAGGTGTTGAAGGCAGAGTTCCATTCCGTGGCAATGCCTCTGATGTCATCTTCGAACTTCTCGGTGGTATCCGTTCTGGTATGGGTTATCTTGGTGTTGCTACCATCAAGGAACTTCAGGACAAGGGTGAATTCATCAAGATCACCTCTGCTTCCTTAAAGGAATCTCATCCACACGATATCGACATCACCAAAGAAGCTCCAAACTAT
>CACXYG010000129.1 GCA_902771745.1 uncultured Erysipelotrichaceae bacterium
GTCTCCTGCTGATAGGCGTTAAGCAAGATCTTGACAAAGTCAGAATCCGGATCAGCGACAAAACCATCAGAACCACCAAGAAGGGTGACCTCTGCTTTGGTGTTCTTCTTGACGTTTTCGATGACAGGTTCGACTTTTAAACTAGATGGGAAACGAAGGTTGACCGCGATGGTGAGTTTGCATCCATCGTAGCTGATTCTGCCGACGTTATAACTGGTTTCGGTGAAGTGCTTATCCTTGAAGTTGCCATGGAAGTGTTCACCCATACCATCATGATAATCAAAGAAGACATTCTGGAAAGTCTGGTTACCGAAGACTTTGCCTAAGAAGTGAAGCATGTATAAACCAGCGTTGACGCCATTCCAAGGCATGGAACCATGATATGGTTTGCCATAGAAGGTTAAAGTCTTGCCATCGAAAGTAGCTTTGACACTCTTGTGTCTTTCTAAATAGAGAGGTAATTCCTTAGCGATCTTATCCTGATGAAGAGAGACTTCACAACTGGCTTCCTGCAAGACGATGTTTAAGGCAGCACCGAGCTTGAAGTTGGATAAACCTAAGATGGTAACTGGATAACTGGCTTCATAGGCATAGATGGATTTTTCCGCATAGATCAAAGGATAATCAGCATCAGGAGAGAAACCTAAGGTTGGATAAGGCTTTTTCATCTCTTCAAAGTAATGCTTCAAGCATAAAGAATCATTCTCTTCATTACCACCGAAGAGGAATCTCATCTTATATCCGCCAAGCATGTTATTGTCCATCAAAGCTTTGACGGCAAATAAGCAGGCCAAACCAGGACCCTTATCATCACTCGTACCTCTACCATACATGGTATTTTCTTCTTCTAAACGAAGAAGGAAGGGATCAGCGGTCCAGTTTTCTCTTCTGACAGGAACGACATCCGCATGGGCATAGATGTCTAAGACTTTATCACCCTCACCATAGGTAAGTTCAGTGACATAGTTATCACAACGGTCGACCTTAAAGCCCATCTTCTTACCTAAGTCAGCGACAAACTGTAAAGCTTCATCAACGCCTTTACCAAAAGGTTTGTCCTTGCTTTGAGTCTTAGGATCTAAGACAGAGTCGATAGCGACAAACTTCTTTAAGGTTTCAAAGGCTTCTTCTTTATAAGGGGCGACAAGAGTGGTCCACTTAGTGGAGTTCATTTTGACCGGAACAGCATTTTCTTTCATATGTATACCTCGATTCTACAAATTCAATAAACGGATCATACCTTTGATGGATAAGTCCGGATCATAGATCACATCTTCTAAACCAAACTCTTCTAACAGAGCAGACACATAATGACTATCCCCACCAGTCAAGATGATCTGGCTATCAAAGGCGTCATATTTCTTCTTGATTTGCTTGACCATAGAGACAACTAGACAAGCAACCCCATTGATGGCACCAGAAGAGATGCACTCCTCTGTTTTTAAAGAGACCAGCGGTGGATTTTTGGATAAACCGTAGTTTTCTAATAAATCCGTGGATTGTTCAAGCATCTGTGGGATTCTTCTGATATCTGGGAAGATAGCACAACCATGGAAGATTTTATCGCAATCGAGATAGAGAATCTTACCGACCGTACCTAGATCGATGATGATCTGCGGAACTTCTTCTTTGGCGATGATGTCACAGAATAGATCCGTACCTAAATAACTGGTGTTGGTGATGGTATAGCCATATTGATTGGCGAAGTCATCCATCATTTTAGGGGTGATGATTTCAAAAGGAATCTCCTGTTGGTTTAAAGAAAGGATCAGATTTTCACTGCCTTCCTTGTTGACGGAGGAAATCAGACAAGACTGAATGTTATTCCCTTTCCACTTGGTCAACTGCTCTTCAATCTGTTTTTGATTTTGGTTGGTGATTTTGACTTTTTCGATTCCTAAGCCATCGTAAAGAGCAAGGTCGATGGTAGTATTTCCGATGTCAGCAATTAAATAAGTTTCTTTCATACTGAACAATTATATAATTTAGTTTCTATTATAAGCAAACATTTGCTTTAGCAAAATAGGGAAATACTACCTTCGACATCCGTTCTCCGATAGGGAATATGAAGACTTTCCAAGTTCAGAATGACTTCTTTATGAGGATGTCCATAGGAGTTTTTCTCGCCACAGGAAATGATGGCAAGCGATGGAGATATCGCTTTTAAAAACTCTTTTCCACTGGAAGTGTTCGATCCGTGATGACCGACTTTTAAAACATCGATATCCAAAGCGGGATACTCTTTTAAAATGTTGCTTTCGATCTCCTTGGGAGCATCTCCCATGATCAAAAACTTCTTTTGATGAATCTCAAAGAGATAGACACCAGACTTGGTGTTGTTATCTGCTTGGGGTGAATCATCAACATAGCTGTTGAGGTCTTTGATCTTCAAATCATCAAATGACATTGTGTGGTCACCTCTTTTGATGAAGTCTTCATGCCACAAGACATTCTTCACATCAAAAGACTTGGTCAGGGGATCAAGGGCGCCATAATGATCAAAGTCTGGATGGGTGATGATAACAGCATCAAGAGAGGATATCTTCTTGGTTTGGAAATAAGGGATAAGACACTCTCTTGCGATATCGACTTTCGTGTTTCCACCCGTGTCGATCAGGATATTCTTATGGCGGTATTGAATCAAAGTGCAGTCTCCTTGACCGACATCGATAAAAGTGACCTGATAATGTGGTAAGACATCCGGTATGAATGTGGTAGAAAAGAAAATCAACAGAGAATAGAAAACAAAATTCTGTTCCTTATGGAAGTTGTAGGTTCTTAAAATCAAGTAAAAAACTAATAATCCATAATAAATAATGACAAACCAAATCGGTGGTGTTCCGCCAATAAGAGAAAAAGGTACACTGCCGACTTTTTCAGAAAGAAAGAACAAACCTAAGACCGGATAATTTAATAAGTATCCGATTGGTGGAAGGATAAACAATAGTAGACCGGATAAGAATAAAAGATGACTAAAAGGCACAAAAAGAATCTGTAATAGAGGAGAAAGCACCATAAAGGATGGTGACTGGAATAGTCTAAAAGGTAAATAGAATAATAAGATAAAACCTATAAAACGAAGCGAGGATAGCAAGGTCTTCTTTTGTTTATCGGGAAATAGGGCCAGGGTAAAAAGAAGAGGAAACGGATAATAAAATGCACCACTGAAAAGAGAATATGGTTCAAAGATAAGCAAGATAAATGCGACCAGTGACACGCGATTGATATAACTGAGTTTATATTTGGTTTTCTCTGAGAGCAAACCGACCAATTTTAATAAAAAGATTCTTCTGATTGCATAACGATAATTGGAGAAGAACAAGAAAAAGAAAACAAAGCCTAGTTCGAAATAGGGATACATCTTTTTTTGGTTTTCGTTTAAGAATCTACGTGGCAGATTCAAAAGGAAAGAAAGGTGAAAACCGGATAAAGACATGGCAGAAAGGAGGCCTAATTCGCCCAAGGCTTTGCTTTCCCGCACAAAAATCAGTGAGTCACCGCAAAGTAAAGAAGAGTAAAAACTTCGCGGTGTCTCCAGGAGGTAGGAATAAACATAATCTTTTAAAATAGTGTTGGAGATGGGATTGTGAAAATAATAGGATGTCTTCTTAGCCTGAAACTGATAAAAGACACCTTGCGTCTTCAAATAATCTTTGAAATTGAAGACGGACTCATAATGAGTGAAGGTTACTTTGCTGCTTTTCCCTTCTAGGTGGACTAAGGAAAAGAGGGTGATTTCTCCTTCCTTATCTGGCACATAGAATTTGCCTTGCCAGGTCAAAAGAAGATAATACGAGTCTTTTCTCATCACGCAGATGCCATCTAGCGAGGTGATGTTTTCACCACCTTTTGGAAGAAGATAAGGAAGAAGAAATCCCACTGGTAGGAACAACAGAAAATAGATGGCTTGTTTTTCCTTTCTATAGAAATATAGATAAAGGAATACCGGTAGCGCTGATAATAATAAGAATGGTGAAAAGAAATAGGAGAGAAGTCCGAGCAAAAAGAAGAGAAAAGCAAAGAAGATGGCCATTAAGATAAACGGATCTTGTTTTTGACTTTTTCAAAGGTGGCTTTGCCGACACCTTTGACATTCAAAAGGTCCTCGATGGCTTCAAAGGGACCGTTTTGCGAGCGATAAGAGATGACGTTTGGCGCTTGAGAGGAAGTAAAACCGATGGAGAGTAATTCACTTTCATTGGCTTTGTTGATGTTGACTTTCTCCGCGTCAGAATCCACACAGATATCCGAAATGATGAGCTGTGGTGGAATATAGAAGGTGGTACGATTGTTGATGACAAGGGAAGTGTTGTAGGCGCTGGTGTCAGCGTGAGTGGTCACTCCACCAGCCAAGGTGATCAAATCACCTAACGTCTTCTGTGGATTGATATAATAGGTGCCAGGATGGTTGATTTCACCATTGATTGTGACGTTGACGCTGTTTTCGTCTGCAACCATGGTCGTGCTGTACCCGTTGAGGGTGCTGTCTTGATTCATAGCGTTGACCGCTCTGTTGACTCCGGCAAGAGCAAAAAGGCCAACCACCGTTACGATAAGACCGATAACAATAGTTTTGAGCATAGTATTGCCTCCTACTAATATATCGGTAATTTCGTCTTGTTTTTGTCTAAATTTTTTTAAAAAATTTTTTGGAGACAGAAAAAACGTCCCCGAAAGGACGTTTGACAAGTTTGATAATGTAGCTTA
>CACXYG010000130.1 GCA_902771745.1 uncultured Erysipelotrichaceae bacterium
CAAACTAGATAATCATTATCGTTTATCCCTAATACTAAATGGCCGGGTTTCTTCCTTTCCCGGCCTTTTCTCGTGTTGTTATGTAACAGAAAAAATGAGATAATCATAGACATGAAAAACAAAAAGAATAAAGTTAGTGTCAGCCATATTGATGCACCGTTAGATCAAGGTTTATCCCAGGAACAGGTCGAAGAACGAATACGTTCTGACCAGGTAAACGTTACAAAAAATAAAATCGAGAAGTCCTACGCCAGCATCATCTTCACGAACCTTCTTAATCCTTTTAATATTGTCTTATTCAGCATCGCTTTTGTGTTTTTATTCTTCGTCATCTATTTAAACTCGCATGGCCATACTGATGTTGCGGATAAATATTTCGGTGTCACCAAATTTACCTTCCTTGCTCCCGTCTTGATCAACTCCGTCATCGGTTCCATTCAAGAAATCCATTCCAAAAAAGTCTTGAACAAATTAAAAATTGTCAATGAAGCCAATACCATTGTTCTACGTGACGGACAAGAAAAAGAAATCAAGATCAGTGAGATTGTTCTCGATGATATCATCCGCTTAAAAGCCGGTTCTCAAGCCAGTGCCGACATGGTCTTAAAAGAAGGTCACTGTGAAGTGGATGAATCCTTGTTGACGGGTGAATCCGACTTGGTCAAGAAGAACCCTGGAGATATGATTCTCTCTGGTTCTAGCATCATCATCGGTGCTGGTAAGGCTCAGGTCATCAAAGTCGGTGAAGACACCTATGCTGCTACCTTATCCGCCAAAGTCAAAAAGCTCTCTCGTCATAAATCGGAATTGATGACCAACATCAATAACATTATCAAATTCTTAGGTTTCATGCTGATCATCATCACTCTAGTTGTCTTTGGTACTTTATGTTACAAAGTCAATCGCTGGGGAAGTGATCCCTCTGTCTGGGGTGGAGAGATCACTTATTCATTAGATTCCATGGCCACCTGGTCAAGAATCGTCTTAACCGGTGGCGCTTTTGCTATCGGTGTCATCCCGACAGGTCTTGTCTTACTTACATCTGTCACTTTAGCCATCTCTATTGCTAGACTTGCTTCACAAAAAACGATGATTCAGGAATTGTTCAGCCTTGAGAATCTCTCTCGCGTCGATACGATATGTCTGGATAAGACGGGTACATTAACCGATGGTACGATGAGCGTAGTAGAAACCAGGTGCTATATTGAAGAAAACGATGTAATCAACCATTTAAAAGCGCTCATGGGTGCTTCTGAAGACTACAATCAGACCGCTCAGGCTATTCTAAATAAATATGGGTCTGAAAAAGTCGAAGTTCAAGAAGTCATTCCGTTCTCCTCTAAATCAAAATCTTCCGGTATTGTCTATCCGAATGGTGACAAGTTGATTCTCGGCGCACCAGATTACCTATTAAATAAGGAAAGTGCGGAATATCAGTTTGTTGAAAAGAAAGCCAAGGAAGGTAAACGTGTCCTGGCTTTAAATCTCAACAATCAGCTGATTGCTTTAATTGTCTTAGCCGATAACATCAGAGCCTCTGCTAAAGATACGCTCGCCTTCTTCTATGAGAATAATGTCGATGTTAAGATCATCTCTGGTGATAACGCCTGGACCGTCTCTAAAATCGCCCAGGATTGTGGCGTAAAAAGGGCTGATTTAGCCATTTCTCTGGAAGGTGTGGAACTGGATGAAATTCCTTCTCTTGTCGAGCAATATACCATCTTTGCACGCGTCTCTCCGGAGCAGAAACAGAAGATTGTCGAATCGCTTCAGGATAAGGGTAAGAAGGTAGCGATGACGGGTGATGGTGTCAATGATATTCTCGCCTTACGTAAATCAAATGCCTCTATCACCTTTGCGAAAGCGACCGATGCAGCAAAAGCTTGTTCCGATGTCGTCTTATTAGATAATGACTTCTCTCATTTAAAAGAGGTCGTCGGACAAGGCAGACGTGTTGTCAACAACGTCCAGAGAACAGCCACCCTCTTCTTGATGAAGACCAGCGCCTTTATCATCCTTGCCTTTGTGTTGATTCCGTTTAAACGCGGTCAGATGTGGTTCAGCGTAGAAAACATCTATATGATGCAGACCAGTGTCACTGCCATCGGTGGTTTCTTATTATCGATGGAAGGGACCAAACAACCGATCAGAGGTACCTTTAAAGCCAACGTCTTACCTAAGGCGATACTATCTGGTATTCTTGTAGTCATCGCGGTCTTATTGCCAATCATGATGAATCAAATACCTCGTGCCTTTGGTGGTTCACCTTTGATTTCTGATAACAACGTCAGTTCTTTGATTTCTGTTCTGACGACTATGGCTGGTTTGGTGGTTGTCATTGCGATGGCTTATCCGTTAAATCATTACCGTATTATGTGTATCGGTGTGATCGTCTGTGCCGCTTTCCTTCTTGGTATGGCTTCGCCAACCAGTTATATCGGCGGTCAGGCTTCTACCTTCTCGATGTTCAAGAGTCCAGACGGCTTCTTCCACTCTCAGTTCTTCCATGAATTCTTCCGCCCTTGGAATTCTCCTGTTGTACAAGAATTGTTTACTGACTATTTATCTTACGTAACTATATTCGGCTTCTTTATTTTGTTTTTACCTGTATATATTTGGCTAATTCGTAAAATTAACAAGAAACTACTTTCAAATTAGGTTTTTGAGAATAAATTTATACATTTGTAATCCTTTTACTTTATATTTCATAGAAACACTGCTAAAATAAATGTAATCTCAAAATAAAAAGTGAGAGGAGTTTAAAATATTATGAAATTTAACGTTGTCGAGGATTCCATTACCACTGCTCTTTTAGAGCTTATGCAAAAAAAAGAGTTTTCTAAGATCAGCATCACTGAAATCGTTCAGAAAGCTGGTGTCAGTCGTGTCACTTACTATCGTCACTTCAATAGCAAAGAAGATGTTTTATTTACCTACTTTGGCATCGCCAAAGATAAGTTCTTACTCTCTGTCTTAGACTTGATTATGGAAAAGGACTGGAAGGCTATCGTCAAAGCAATCTTCTTAACCTTCAAAGAGAAGAAGGAAATTGTCAAGTCTTTACAGAAGGCTCACTTAGAACATTTCTTCTTAGATTATCTCAACGCCGAATTCTTAGAGAAGCGTCCTATCCCAGCTGGTTATAATGACTACTTCCTCTATTTCTTAGCCGGTGCTGTGTATAACTGCTGCATGGGCTGGTTGAAGAGCGATTGTTCTGATCCAGTCGAACAGGTCATCGAATCCTTCGATAAGGTCTATGACTCCTTCACCGAAAAGAAAGAAATCAAATACTAAAATAACTTGCCAGGCTTATCTATCAGGATAAGTCTCGGCAAGTTTTCTTTTTGTCTTATTTTTCGATAGTCTTGAGGAATTCTTCTAAACGTTTGAAGTCTTCTTCATTTGGGCGACCCTTGTTGATGAACAACCAGGAAGCAGCGGTGTGGAACTCTTTGTCAGAGACAGGGATGTTTTCCTTATCACAGACTTTCTTGACTGCCTTGAGGGTACTTGCACCAGAGCAGGAACTGTTGATGTTGATCAAACATTTGATCTTAGCTTTATTGGCGACAAGAAATTCCTTGATGGCCTTATCGACATCAGCAGCGTACATGGCGTTGATCAACAACAAAGAATCGACTTCTTCCTCTAATGGGTTGGTGACATCTAAAGCAGGAAGAGAGAGTTTTTCAGAAACAAACTTGGCAATCTTCTCGGTATTGCCTTTTTTACTTTTCGTAAAGTATCGGATGGCTAATTTCATTGTCAAACCTCCATTTTAAAAAATTGTAACGAGTCCTTTGACATGTGTCAACAAAGATACACTGTTCTAAAAACAAAAATGGTAATATTTTCGTTCAAGCGCGACATTTTTCTTCCTTCTTTGAACAACTTTTACCATTGATATAAAGTTGGTCAAAGATGATAATCTCTTATTTATTAATTGTTTTTAATACTTGATATCATAAAACCATATATTTCTACCATAAAACACTCATCTCGCGATTTGAGTTTTTACTAGACAAAAACGAAGATGTTAAAAAGTTTTGACAAAATGTTTTATCCCTTTTGTAGACTTGTAGGGCTTTAAAATTTAAAATTATGTACGTAAGGAGATGAATTTATGGAATTTAAAGAAAAGCTCTACAACTTAAGAAAGAGCAGAGGCTACTCTCAAGAAGAACTTGGTGAAAAAATCGAAGTCACCCGTCAGACCATTTCCAACTGGGAAAGTGGATTATCTACTCCCGACATGGATAGCATTGTCGCTTTGGCAAAAGAATTTAATATCTCAACGGATGAACTGTTATCCTATAAACAGAATGATGATCCGATCGTTCATATTGAATCCAAAGGCAATAATATCTATGGTTTACACGTCAATCTCTTCCGCGGTTCTTTTGAATATAAGAGCAAAAAGATGATCGGTAATCTTCCCTTAGTACATATTAATTATGGCTTTGGTCATCATGTTAGGAATGAATGCGCAGGTTAATGCGCAGGTGAAAGATGTGCACTCAAAGGCTTATGAGGCTGAAAAGGTAAATGGCGACTGGCTGGCATGGCTGGGCGCACGCACCATCTCGAGTAACGGAACGACGGTTTACTATACTGGAGGTGTTGAGATTGAGAAGTATTTTGTGCCCGACGGTCAACCCCTGGAACAGGAAGACGGTTGTAAGCAGGCCATGCAGCAGGCC
>CACXYG010000131.1 GCA_902771745.1 uncultured Erysipelotrichaceae bacterium
ATGAGCATCGGTGGAGACACCGCTGCCTAAGACTTCACAATACATCTTGGCATTTCTCTTCATGGCGTGCTCATAGCTTTCGACGATGAGGATACCACTACCTTCACCAAGGTTGATACCAGTGGTGTGGTTAAAAGAAGAGCACTGCTTTTCATCCATGGCGTGTAAGGCTAAAAAGCCAGCATATGGAACAGAGGCAAAAGCATCCGCACCACCGCAGACAACAACATCAGCCTTATTATCACGGATCAAATCGCAGGCATAGGAGATAGACATGGTACCAGCGGCACAAGCGTTGGCGATGGTAGTGACAACACCACCTGCATGAACATAACCAGCGACCTGGCTAGCGATAGCAGACATTGGCATCTGCTTGATGTTCTTGCTGTCTTTGCCGTTCTTGTAATAGTCTTCAATAGAGACAACACCGGCGACACAGTTACCGATGATGACGGAGACTCTGGTGTCATTTTCAAAATCGGATAAGGAAGCATCTTTTAAGGCTTCTCTAGCAGCATGGATACATAACTTGCTGGCTCTATCCATATAGACATCAGAGTGGATGTCTTCTAAATTATCATCAACTTCACTAGCGACCTTGGCATAGCAGCCTTCCGTAGAGACGCTCTTGATTTCCTTGGTGCCAGAGACACCCTTGATAGCATTATCCCAGCATTCATCGACACTTTTACCGATAGAGGTGATCATACCTAAGCCGGTGACAACGCAACGATTCTTGTTTTCAGTCATTCTTTGTTTACCTCGAAAATAGTTTGAATTTTGAATATTTAATAAAAAAAGTGGCCGGGGCCACTTTCATGATTTTTTGTTTACTTCTTGTTAGCAATGATGTAAGCAGCAATAGTATCGATGCTTCTGAAGTTTTCCTTGGCAACGCCAGTCATGGAAACCTGATAAGTGTCATCGATGTAGGAGATGATTTCGATGGAGTCGATGGAATCAAGACCAATTTCGGTGCCTTCGAATAATGGAGTGGAGAACTGTAAGGCATCAGCATCAACTCCTAAATTCTCACAGATGAAGTCCTTAAGACCCTGTTTAACTTCGTTTTCGTTCATGATTTTATGTATCCTTTCATCATTTAGACGCGACTTATTTTTTATAAAAATAACGCAGTTATCCTTTTGGGGGACGTTGCAATTGTAACATCCTCTTACCAAACAAGCAACTATTTATTTTCGGAGTTGACAAATTGCTATCCTTTTGTCAAGTCTCGCTATCTTCTAGGAGAGAAAAATGTGTAGATTTTTTTTTCAGGTGTCTTTTTTTTGCTTTCAATTTTAGTACAATAGTCTCATGCCCGAATTGAAAATATTGGTGGATTCCACCGCTGACTTGTCTCTCGAAGATCGCCAGAAATACAACATCGATTACCTGCATATGTCCTTCTATCTGGACAAGAAAATCTATGATGCGTCTTTGGATTGGGAAGAAATTCAACCCAAGAGCTACTACCGCATTTTAAGAGAGGGACACCGTTCCTTTACCGGTCAGGCATCGATCAATGAAATCACCATCAAATTTGAAGCCGCCTTATCTCAGGGTAAGGATGTTTTGTATATCGGTTGCTCCTCTATGCTATCTGGCACGATCAACAATGCGCGTATTGTCGCTTGTGATTTTATCGATAAATACGATAACAAAATCGTCATCATCGACTCTTTGAGAAGCAACTATGCTCAAGGTATGATGGCAATCATGGCTGCCAAGATGTATCAGGAAGGTCATACCCTTGGTGAGATTGTTCATGTCCTTCATCGCGACAGACTTCGTTATCAGACGTTCTGCTATCTTGATTCTTTGGAGTGGATGAAGAAAGCGGGCAGAGTCAAATCCAGTTACAAGTTAAAAGACTTGATCGGTTTTCATTCGCTGGTCTTTTCTGATGCCGATGGCTATAACTCTCTCTTCCGTTCTCCAAAGACCAAGAAGGGTGGCTTGACCTCGCTAGCCGAAATCGTCTATGAACGCTTGGATAAAAAAGCAAATCAGGATATCTATATTGAACACGCCGATTGTCTTGAAGATGCCTTAGAGTTTTCTCAGATCTTAAAAAGTTATGGAATCAAAAATACGATCAAAATCGCCTACCTTGGTCCGATTATCGGAGCGACCACAGGTCCGCAGAGTCTGACCGTATCTTTCTATGGCAAGAAGATCAGCAATGCTGATTTCTTCTAGGGCTACATAAACAAACCGACGCCGGGGAAGAGTTCAAAACAAAGTTCCGTCATTTCATCATCAGTGAGGTTGAAGTCATCTTCAACCCATTTTTGAATCAGGTTGACCAAAGCGGATTCCATAGCGTAGATCTGATATTGTTCCTTGATGGAAAGCATAGAGAAATCGGAGTTGGGAAAGAAGTCATTTCCGTTGTATAGTTTGGCTTTGACAACCAGTTTGACAATTCTTGAATTATTCTTTATCTGCGTGAAAATAAAACGGTACCAATTCTTTGGGTCTCTTGCAAAGTCCTCTCTGTCCAGCTGGGAGAAGATGAGATTGAAGACATTCATCGAAAAGTCTTTTAAGATGTCTTCCTTGCTCTGGTAGTTGCGGTAATAAGCGGTACGAGAGACACCGGCTTTATTGACGATTTCGGTGACCGAGATATCGTTGATATTCTTCTTGCTCAATAAATACACCAGGGCTTCCTGGATGGAATCTTTGGTGATGCGGTTGATCTCTTCATTAGAGAGTTTTAATGCATTGATATCTTTTTTCATGTTATTTATGTAAAACGAAGAAATATTCACTGATGCGTTCGGGCGTTTCCTTACAACCGGATAGAACCCAATCGGTGATCAAGGACAAGAAAGATTCCTGCAACTGGTGAATCTGTAATCTTTCCGGAACACCTTCTTTATATAACGTCTTAGAGATGACAAGCTTTTCCATCAAAGGGTAACTCTTTTCCTTGAAGACTTCATAAAAACGAGCGTTACCGGTGGTGTTTAAAACACCCTGCACCAAGTTTTTGTCATCATAGAGGTGATAAAGAATATGAGTGATGAAATGATCATATTCAAAGATATCGCTGGTGGAGAAATCATGATCTTTCTCCTTGCTCAGATGCGCGGAGAAGACATGATCAAAAATCGAGGAACAGACATCGACTAGAACATCATCCTTGGTTTTGAAATGGGCATAAAAAGTAGAACGGGAGATATTGGCCTCATCGATGATATCCTGAACGGAGATATTGGCATAATCTTTGCTTTTCACTAGTGAAGTGAAAGCGGCATAGACTTTCGTAATGGTTTTCTGTTCTCTTCTATCCATAATTCACCTCGATATATGCATTCTCTATTATAGAACAATAAGAAAAATTCGACTAGATAAACCTTTTTTCTAGTAATTTACCCTGTTTTGGATATATCATATACGCATGGAAAACAAATTGGAATATACAACCATCTATTCTGTTGATCGCAAGGGAGCTCTCGTCTTTGTCGATATTCTTTGCTACAGCAGAAAACAAAAGAAGGCAATCTTCACCAATGATAAGATTCCCGATCCCAATTTTGGCGTGACCGAAACCAGAGTCCCTAACAGACTTCTGGTGGCCAAACTTAAATCACTGGAAAAGAAGGGATATGAGATCGAACATGTCGATGGGGCTAATGAACGTGTCAGCAAAGAAGAAGTCCTCGATGCTCTTCATCTGAAGTACAACAAGGAAAAAGTCTGTGAGCTTTGTAAGTTGAGACCAGAAGTCTATCCTTACTATTCCTTGGATCTGATCACCAAGGTCTTACGCAAATATGTTCATGATGAACTCGAAGATCTTTATCTGGATTATTGGGCGACGCTGTATATCCGCTGTCTTTATGAAAGCTACAACATCGAAAAGGAGAAGAAGCAGTCCTTCTTCATCGCTTCTGTCTGTCACGCGCTTGAAGAACTCGATGGCGTCTTATCCAAAGAATTAGATCATGAACAGAAAGTACAATTAGTTCATACTGTTTTCCAGGAGATCAAGAAGGCCGAAGAAGTCTATGCTGAGATGAGATCCAAGTCGGAAAAAAAGAAGAACAAATTAAAGGCAAACTTATAAAGTTGCCTTTTATTTATGAGAGGAGAAAAGCTATGTTAAAAGCGGTATTCTTTGACTTAGATGGCACGTTACTTCCTATGGATGAACAAGAGTTCACCAAAGGCTATTTCAAATTCCTTTTAGAGAAGGTCTCTTCTCGTGGCTATGGAGAACCTAGTTTCTTCATCGATACCATCTGGAAGGGTGTTTATGCCATGTATAAAAATGATGGCACGATGAATAACGAGGATCGTTTCTGGAACGTCTTTGATGAAGCCTATCAGGAAGATAAATCCAAGGATAAACCGATTTTTGATAGTTTCTATGTCAATGAATTTAAAAAGGCAAAAGCTTTTACCGCTCCCAATCCTTTGGCTAGAGAGATTGTCGATTATTGTCATAGTCATGTCGAACATACCATTCTTTCTACCAATCCGATTTTCCCACGCGGCGGTCAGATCACCCGTTTATCCTTCATCGGATTAAAAGAAGATGATTTTGAATACATCACTGATTATTCCAACTCCGTCTATTGCAAACCTAATCCAATGTACTTCAAATCATTATTAGAAAAATTCAATCTCAAACCAGAAGAAGTCATTCTCTTTGGTAACAACAACT
>CACXYG010000132.1 GCA_902771745.1 uncultured Erysipelotrichaceae bacterium
CTTCATATAAGCGCTGAGCAACAGCGGTGGTCTTCTTAGTAGAGAAGTGACACTGAGCAAAGGCTTCCTGTTGTAAAGTCGAAGTGATGAATGGTGGACGAGGTTCCTTCTTGTTGACCTGAGATTTGATATTCGAGACTTTAAACGTCTTGGGGAATTCAGAAACGATTCTGCTCGCTTCATCTTCATTTGGAATCTTGATGGCTTTACCCTTATAGGAGGAAAGTTCCGCCTTCATCTCTTCCTTCTGATCATCGATGAAAGTACCAGCGATAGTCCAGTATTCCGTTGGAACGAAAGCCTGAATCTCTTTTTCCTTGTCGACGATGAACTTCAAGACGACAGACTGAACACGACCTGCACTTCTGGATTTGATCTTCTTCTGTAATAGATAGGAAAGACGATACCCCATCAGTCTATCGATGATACGTCTGGTTTCCTGAGATTCGACAAGATTCATATCGATGGTTCTTGGATTGGCAAGAGCCTTGTTGATAGCAGACTTGGTGATTTCATGGAATTCGAGTCTCGGTGTGGTCTCAATATCCAAACCTAAGACCTGAGCAAGATGCCAGGAGATCGCTTCACCCTCACGGTCAGGGTCGGTTGCAAGATAGACGACATCAGCCTTGCTGACAGCAGTCTTCAATTCTTTGACGGTGGAAGTCTTATCTGTAGAAACTTTATACGTCGGTTTAAAGCCATCCGCGATGTCCACACCAAGACCCATCTTACCCGTAGAGGCAAGATCTCTGATGTGACCTTTTGATGCCAAGACTTTATAATCAGAGCCTAAAAAGTGTCCGATAGTCTCACTCTTGTGAGGAGATTCAACAATTACAAGTTTCATATTAAGCACACGTCTCCAAAAATTTCCCTACTATTATTAATAGGTAAGCAAAACTTGTCAAGCATGATTTTTACCCTTAACTATAAGTTAAGGAAAATTTTTAGAAACTGCTTTCCATCAATTCCTTGATCAGATCCTCACTTGATAGGATGCTTGTCGCCCCATCCTTTATTAATGTATTGCTCAAATCATTACCCGTGACATTGCACGGAAGGGCAGTGATTTCCTTTCCCCGCTCTAAAGCCATTCTGACGGTGGCGGATGTTCCAGATAGATTCTTACCCCCACCGACAAAGATGATGGGGCTACAAGCAGCTAAAAGACGATTGCGGAAGATGAAATTCTTAGGTTGGGCTTCTCTGGTAAGCGGATATTCAGAAATGACCAGGCCTTTACCACTTTTACAATAGTCATATAGACCATCATTTTCACTAGGGTAGGGTAGATCAATACCAGAACCGATGATGGAGACAACCGGTGCACCAACCCTCATCGCCGCCTTCATACAGACCTGATCGAGACCATAAGCCATACCAGAGATGATGACAACCTCATTGTGGAAATGTTCTTCCACCTCTCTGATGAGCATGTCACAAGTATCCGTCTGATACATGGTTGGCTTTCTTGTGCCAACACAGGTCATACGATACCTGGCATTCAACAGGTCGAGATTACCATAATAATAAAACAGGAAAGGAGGATTGTAACTTTCTTTGAAACAATCCGGATACATCGGCGAGGTGATTTCGACATAGTTGGCCTTAGTTATGGCTTCTAGTTTTTTGATTTCTTCATCCGTCACATCAATTTCTTTTTTCTGCAACGCATCAAAAATTTTCTGCCACTCCCCTTCAAACTTATTGGATAGGAACAACAACACTTCACGGCTCAAAAACTCTGACATAGAAAAATGCCTCCTATATAGATATCGCCAAAAAGGAGGCATTTTTTGTGTAAACTTTTTAAAATAATTTCAATTGCTCGATTCCCAGGTGCATACTTTTGACCGGTTCAAAGGATAAACGATGGACTCCTTCTACATAGCCATAGTTCTCAATCGCCAATAAATGGTCTTTGGTGCCATAGCCTTTGTTCTTGGCAAAATGATAAATCGGATATTGTTTATCTAACTGAATCATGTAGTCATCTCTGGTGACCTTAGCAAGTATCGAGGCAGCAGCGACAGCAATCGAGGTGGCATCCCCTTTCGGGATGGAAAGCAAATCAATATCGGTATGCAGGGTCATGTAATCGGTGATGATGAAGTCGACTTTCTGCTTCTTCTGAATTTCCATCAAGCAGGTTTCCATACCAAGTCTATCGGCTTCTAAAATGTTAACAGTATCAATAGTTTCTACAGGAACTAAACAAACATAATACGCTAAAGCAACTTCTTTAATCTCTTCATAAAGTTTACGTCTTTGTTTGTCCGTTAACTTCTTGGAATCATTGATCAGATCATTCTTATAATCCGGTGGTAAAACCACACCAGCAGTGCTCACTGGTCCCGCTAAAGGACCACGTCCTGCCTCATCAAAACCAGCGATAAAAGTCGCATTATGAATGCGTCTTTGTTCGTTATCAAAAGCGACTAAGTCTCTATGTTCTTTATTCATCTAATGACATCCTTCCTAAGGTACCGGAACGGAATTCGGTCAAAAGAGTCACTCTTGCTCTACTGGTATCGTATTGACCATTTTGCAAGAACTGACGTTCTTTGGCAATCTGAAGGAAGACTTCTTCATCATCTTCTTTATCAAAATCCAATTGTCCATAACGAGCAATCAAATTTTCCTTATAGTGAACCTTTAAGAAATCTAATAAATAATCACTTAAGGCAACCAATGGAAGAATATCTTGTCTGACACTACCTAATAAAGCGAGCTTAGCAATGACGTTTTTGTCTTCGTAATTGGGCTCTAGAACGCCAGGAGCATCAAAAACATATATTTTATCAGTGACGTGAATCAACGTCTCCGCACGGGTCTTTCCGGGCTTGTTTTCCACCGCCGCTTTTTTCTTGCCAGCAATGGAATTGATGAAGGTCGATTTACCGACATTCGGAATACCTAAAACAATAAATCTCTTGATAGGAAGAGGTAGTTTCAATTTCTCAAAACGTCTGTCCTGACTTGTTCTGACACTAGAAAGATAGCGAAGAAGTTCCTTACCGGACTTCTTATCTCTTAAATCATAAGCAAAAGGTTCTACACCTTTGGCTTTCAATTGTGCTTTGTGTTTCTCAAACAGAACAGGATCAGCTAAGTCGATCTTAGAAAAGACAACGACTTTTGCCTTACCTTGGGTGATTTTATCTAAATAGTCCGGATACGAGGAAAATGGTGCTCTCGCATCACAAATTTCGATGACACCATCACACTGTTTCAGCTTTTCCTGAATACGGCGAATGGCTTTCTGCATATGGCCTGGATACCAGTTAATTTCATTAATTTGATTCATAATAGGAATAGAATATAGATTAAAAAGCAAAATTTCAACTGATATAAACAAACTGAGATATAACATTTATACGTAAAAATTTGTGTGATTGAAACATTTGTTACAAATTTTCAATTAAATTTAAGGAACATGCATTATAATGTTTACACAAGGGGTTACATAGATGAAACTAAAAGAAAATTTGAGATTCCTTCGTCGTAAGGCAGGCTATACTCAAACCGAGTTGGCAAAGAAAATGCACCTCCGCCAATACAACATTTCCGACTACGAGATTGGACGTATTGAACCAAACATTCAAACGTTAATCAAATTTGCGGATATCTTCAATGTTTCTGTTGATTTCATAATTGGCCGTAAAGGCAAAGACGAGAATGAGACAGACGAATTCAACATCAACAAATATGTAGACGAAATGCACTTGGACAAGTACTTGATGACCATCAATGATGCCATGAAGGACTTACCTGAGGACAAGAAAAAGAAAGTTGTCGATGCCGTTTTGTTCCTAGTTCATAATTACGACTAAAAATTGTCGGCCAATAAGGCCGACATTTTTTATATCACCGTATTTCCAGTGCGGTTGGCAATGAAGTAGGAGACTTCACTGACAGGAATCGAGAGTGCTAAGGATATCTCATGGTTGAGCAGCATGGTCAGGTTCTGTAAAAGACGCTTGTCAAAGTCAGAAAACGGCTTATTTTCTCTCAGACGTTCTTCGCGATATTCGCTGAGCGTCTTGATCACGCGGAGAAGATCAAACCGGTCGCCAGAAGCGATCACTTTGGTGAAGTAGACTTTTCTCTCGCGGGGAGAAACATCAGGATAGGTTTCCAGACGCTCAAATGAATCGATCAATTCCAAAGCTTCTTCCTTATTCATGATCGGTCGCAATAAGACATCTGCACGGGACACAGGAATGTATGCGTGATATCCGGGATTGAAGTCGTAATCAAAGAAAGGTTTTAAGACAAAATATGGTTCAGGGCCTGCACCGAAATCTTTATCCTCAATGTTTTCAATTTCGAAAATCTTGCCACTTTTATCAATGACTTTATCACCGAGTTTAAACATCGTTGCATTAACCCCCTTTCTATTTATAACAAAAAACTGACTGTTGATTCAGTCAGAAGACGACGTAGTAGGTAGGCAGTAGGCCTTCTTGCTTATATTTAGAATTATAACATAAAATTTATGGCTTTTTCTCTAAAAATTTCAAAAAGCAATGAAAATATACGCACCTTAATTGTAAACTGAAGTGATAATTATCAATGACAGAAAGAACCTATTGGGCTAGCCCAATAGGTTCCGCACCCTGATACGTGGTATTCTATTCTAG
>CACXYG010000133.1 GCA_902771745.1 uncultured Erysipelotrichaceae bacterium
CGATGCTTACTTAAATATCGTTGTCGGCAACACCTACCAGAAGGTTTTCACCTCCAACTTCGATATCAAAACTCTTCAATCCAGAAGAGAACATTTTGAACAAACCAAGATTGACCCAAAGAACTTCTTTAAGCGAGATCAATTTATTTTTGGTACTCCTGCACTTGTTTGGAAAGCAAACAAGTACTTTAAAAATGAAAATGGGGAAGAACATGAAACTGAAGTCGTTAATTCTTCCATGTCTATCGTCAGAAAGATGATGAGTTACAACGATCCACTAGTCACCCAAATGCTCTATACTCAGCCAGGCTTTATGAGGAAATCACCTATTGTATCTCCCAATAACACTTCAAAATCACCAACCATTCCTTTAAAGGCAAACTTAGACATGGATAAATATGGTGGTTATTCCGATCTGACCACTCCTTATTTCTTGTTAGTGAAATCAGAAGGAAAGAAAAACACTTATGTTTATTCTTTAGAATCCATTCCTGCCCTCCTTCTTTCAACTATGAAAAACGAGAACAAACTTGACTACTTGGTTCAGCATTACAATCTCAAGAATCCTGAAATCATTCGTGATAAAGTTTTAATTCGAAGTATGTTAAAAGTTCCAGGACCAGATAATTCCTATTCTCTTCTCGGTATAACTGGCAGCGCTAGTAGCAAAATTCATGTCATCAACTTATCGGAATTAAAACTCCAAAAAGAATACTATGATTATCTTTCCCTTCTTTCCCAATTCATAAATGAAGGTATTAACAAAGGTCCATACCATTCAAAAATAGATAACCTAAAGAATTACGATGAAATCATCTATAAAGGGAAAAGAATTAGCAAAGAACAAAACATCGCTATGTATTCCTACCTTATTGATAATATCATTGAACGTCCAGTTTATAAGTATTTACCGACTGTCTCAATCGCTTTTGCTACTTTAAAAGCTAAAAGGAATGACTTTGAAGCACTATCCTTGTTTAATCAGATCCACATTGTTTTTAGATGTTACCAATTGATTTCCTGTAAATCTGACAGGGTAGATTTATCCTTGATTGGATTATCATCAAGTCAGGGTGTCAAAACAATCAACAAGCATCTCACAATAGGGACAAAACTGATAGAAAAGTCTATTACCGGCTTCTATGAGAAGACAATATTTTATGTCACCAAAAGCTAAGTGATGATATTTTTCTAGCCCAATATTCAAAAGCATCTTGGTTCTATAATCAATCCGCTTAGAAATGCCAAACATTTTTTTAAAAAGCCCTTGATTTAGGGCTTTTTCAATGTTTGAATCATTTTATGGTGTGATTTCTAATATTTTTTGCACCTAAGGCATCAAAATGGCATTTTGAGGTGCAATTTTTACTGATTTTTGCACCTCAAACCATAAAAATAGGTTTTGAAGTGCAATTTTGAGACTACTTATTTGACAGCTACATCATCGTTCTTCGTCTCTTCTTTTCTTGCAAAAAGCATAATACCAGCGACAATAGAAACGAATAAAAGAACACAGATTTTAAATCCGACATTAATCTTTTCATGATGCTCTAATCGACGAGAAATAGAAGCAGTCATAGGTATACACCAGAAAAGAGGAATCAAAGCAAGACCAAAAAGAATCGTCTTTAAAATCATGAAGAATTTGATCTTGGCATCATAAGGATTAGAGGTATCCACATTATAAGGTTCGGCCTCATCAGAATGATGACCATGAGTTAATTTTGCAGGAGTGTTACATTTCGGACATAGTTCAACATCATCTTCCATCTTAGTTCCGCATTTAATACAGTATTTCACGATATTTTCCTCCTTCTTCTCTTTTTTGAGTTTCTAATATTATTATAAACGAAATTTATATATAAAATAGTGAATTTTCTTAAATAAAAAAGTACAATATTATCAAGACTAACAAAGGAGAATTCATTTATGGGTTTAATTAAAGCAACTGTCGGTGCAGTTGGTGGCACCTTAGCAGATCAGTGGAAGGAGTTTTTCTACTGTGAATCCCTCGACAAGACTGTCTTGATGACCAAAGGTATCAAACAGATGGGCAAACGCACTTCCAACACCAAAGGTAATGACAACATCATTTCTAATGGTTCTGGTATCGCCGTTGCCGACGGTCAGTGTATGATCATCGTCGAACAGGGTAAGATCATGGATATCTGTTCTGAACCAGGTCAGTACACCTATGATAAAGGTAGTGAACCATCTGTCTTCACTGGCAACCTCTTTAGTGGTGTTGCTGGTATGTTCAAGACCATGTGGAAACGTATCGGTTATGGTGGAGACACCGGTAAAGACCAGCGAGTCTACTACTTCAACATGAAGGAACTCATCGATAACAAGTTTGGTACTTCCAATCCTGTTCCATTCAGAGTTGTCGATTCCAAAATCGGCTTAGACGTCGATGTCTCTGTCCGTTGCTTCGGTACCTTCTCTTACAAGATCACAAACCCAATTCTTTTCTATCAGAACGTTGCTGGCAACGTCTCTGATACCTATAGAAGAGATGAACTTGACACTCAGTTAAAGAGTGAATTCATCTCCGCCTTACAACCTGCCTTTGGTAAACTTTCTGAAATGGAAATGAGACCAAACCAGATTGTCGCTCATACTACGGAACTTGAAAACGCCATGAACGACGCTCTTGATGAAAAGTGGAGAGAAACCAGAGGTCTTGAAGTCGTCTCTATCGCCATTGCTTCCTTAACCTTACCAAAGGAAGACGAAGACATGATCAAGAACTTACAGCGTCAGGCTGTCTACAGAAATGCTGGTATGGCTGGTGCTACCTTAGTCGAAGCTCAGGCTGAAGCGATGAAGAAAGCTGCCGGTAATGAAAACGGCGCCATGATGGGCTTCATGGGTATGAACATGGCCTCTCAGGCTGGTGGCATGAACGCCAACAACTTCTACCAGATGCAGGCTCAACAGGATGCCGCAGCCGCTACCCAGCAGAAAGCTGCTAACAGCTGGAAGTGCCCAACTTGTGGTGCCACTGTCACTGGTAAATTCTGCCCAGAATGCGGTACCAAGAAACCAGAAGCTGCCGGAACCTGGAAATGTCCAAACTGCGGTAAAGAAAACACCGGTAAGTTCTGTCAAGAATGTGGTACTAAGAAGCCAGAACAGGATGATGGCGCTTGGTTCTGCCCAGAATGCGGTACGAAAAACACTGGTAAATTCTGTGCCAATTGCGGTCATAAAAAAGACTAATCTTATATGAGTAAAGTCATTGAATACAAATGTCTGAACTGTGGTGGTCCACTGCAGTTCGATTCTTCTTCCCAAAAGATCAAATGCCCTTATTGTGATGCGGAATTTGATATTGAAGAAGTCAAATCCTACAACGAAGAACTCGCCAACGCTGAACCAGAAAAGATGGAGTGGGATGTCAACTCCAAGGAAGCTGCTGAAGCGGAATTAGAAGGCTTGAACGTCTATCACTGTGATTCTTGTGGTGCGGAAATCATCGCTCATGAAAACACCTCTGCTACTATCTGCCCATTCTGTGAATCCCCTGTCATTTTAAAAGGCCGTCTTTCTGGTGTCTTAAAACCAGACTATGTCATTCCTTTCAAGTATGATAAAGACGCAACCAAAGATGCCTTAAAAAATTTCTTAAAAAAGAAACTTTTCTTACCTAACGTTTTTAGAACTGAGAATAAAGTTGAAGAAGTCAAAGGCTTATATGAACCCTTCTGGATCTACGATACCAATTGTGCTGGTAGAGTCGATTGGAAAGCAAAGAATGTCAGAACCTACACCCAGGGTGACTATAGAGTCAAAGAGACCAAATACTATCGCATCATTCGTGAAGGTAGTATCGGTTTTGACCATATCCCTGTTGATGGTTCTTCCACCATGCCAGATGATTTGATGGAATCCATTGAACCATTTGATTTTGCTGGAGCAGAATTATTCAACGCCGCTTATTTGGCCGGTCATATGTCCGATAAATATGACGTTGATAAAGACGTTTGTGCCAATAGAGCTAACCAGAGAGTCAGAGAGGGTACCATCGATCAATTCAGAAGTACCATCCATGGCTATGATGAAGTCAATTATGAATCTTCCTCTTTAAATCTCTACGATAACACCTGCCATTACGCGTTATATCCTGTCTGGATCTTAAACAGCAAATGGAAAGATAAGAAATTCACATTCGGTATGAATGCCCAAACCGGTAAGATGGTCGGTAACCTTCCTTGCTCCCCATTAAAATACGCCTTATGGTTCATCGGTTTCTATCTATTGACCGGTGCACTTCTAGGTTTAGCCGCTGGCTTCTTTATCGCCAATGGTATGGATGATCCTAGCCATGGTGTTCTTGGTGGCATCCTAGTTGGTGCTCTTCTTGGTCTCATCACCCCAATCTTCTTTTGTCGCTACCATCGTAAAGCGGAGGTATTGAAGCGGGATCGTAATATTTCTTATACTCTTCACTCGGAGGGAGCGGAATCGGATCGCCGCCCGGTATCTGAACGGCATTACGAACCCCTGCGTCCGCCTGCCCCGCATCCGTCCGGACAGCGACAGCACGTGGCACCAGTTTGTCATCCACACCGAGTACCGGGACGAATTGGCTGCGTTTCTGGCCCAGCGGGAAATCCGCGGGA
>CACXYG010000134.1 GCA_902771745.1 uncultured Erysipelotrichaceae bacterium
TCTATCACTAGATGAAACTTGCAAGTCGCTATAGGGTTGCTCGACAACTAGCCCCCAAAGGAATTTCACCTTAGAAACAATGCATGCCCGTCATACACTGAAAAAGGGACCCGCAGGTCCCTTAGATTAGCTTCTAGCCTGGTATAAAGGCTTGTTAGAGCCGTTACCGGAATCAGTTGGTGGAGGACAGATTTTGCTCATGGAGAAGACAGTTCTCATCAAGACAGCACCAACGAGGATGACGAAGACATATTGAGCGTTGAAGAAGCCGACGATCATGGCAATCAAGGATGGAGTTAAAGCGAGGTAGCAGGCTTCGTTGAGGGTATGGAAGTAGTTGGCATCGCGATAGATGGAAGTTCTTCTCTTGTGGAAGAAGAAGAGTAAGAGAGAGGCAACTAAGATAGAACCAGCAGCAACCGCGGAGATGATACCGATGTTGACCCAGACAGAACGTAAGTAGGCAGGTCTACCAGCTTCATGGAGATAGGTAGCAAACTTACCAGAATAGATCTTGGTGACGTCGGTTTCACTACCGGCTAAGTAAGTGTAGAACTTGGTGCCATCTAAGCCCTGTTCATTCTTGAAACCATCGTTGATGGTGCCAGAATAAGAACTGGCAACACTGATAGAGCTGGTGGTGGACTTGATTGGATAGACAGCAAGGAGGACGAAGTCTTTCGCCCAGATAGCGTAGGAATGTGGATAACGGTTGGAAGTAGAGGAGGAAGCAGAACTCATATTCAAGATTGCAGAAGAAGCGAAGTTAGATAACCACTGAGAATAATTACTCATCGTACTGGATAATTCTGGAATGTAGTAGTTCTGTAAGTAGGTGGTACGACCGCTGTTTTCATAAGTGACAACCGTACCAGTAGAAGTGGTAGTCGTAGTGGAAGAAGAAGTCTTTTCACTTGGGGTGATGGTATTAGTGTTTTCGACACTGATACAGTCATAGTAATAATCAAAGCCGTCGTTACTAGAACCCTTTAAGTCACTGAGCTTGGTAGAGAAGGAAGTGGTCTTCTTGTAATACTCTAAGGAGTCGTTAGCAGTCTTGACATCGGTGAAGGTAGATTTGACCAATTCTTTGGCGTTGGTGCCGTTATATTCGTTTTCATAATCGGCAGCGGTAGAAGCAACGGTGTACATGGAATCATCGAAGTTGTAATCAAGATAGTACTTACCTTCGCTATCAGCCTTGATGGTGATACCGTTCTGGAAGTAGTTGCTCTGTAAGACACTCTTGAAGCCCTTATCGATTTCATAGTTCATGGAAGTGGTAAGGACAGCAGCAGTGTTGGCAGTATAGCCAGTGCTAAGGCTTGGAATCCATGGTAAGAAAATAGCAAGAACAGCCATGATGAGAGCAATCCACCAAGGATTCTTACGGGAATCAATGACCGCCTGGTTAGAGATCATCGATTTGAATATCGTTGCAATTTTTTTCATTTGATTTTTCCTTTGTTTATTACTTAGATATATTAAATATATATGCAGTTAAATATTATGCCCTAAAATATTTTTTTTTACAACTTATTTCCGGTCACAACAAAGGAGAAAAAAAGAAATTGTTTCTTGTACTGAGAGAAAGTTAAGAAAAATTCACAAAAAAATTTTCGCAAAATGATTCGTATTCAAGGCAATTTTTAAGAGAAAAAAACTTTTTAAAGGAAGATACAACTTATTATTTTTTTAGAATCGCTACTAAAAAAACTCTTTGAATTCAATTGAATTAATGACAAAAGTAATCTATAATCTTAAGTACCAAAGTTTGGAGGAATTAATTAACTATGGCAAAAGAAAGATCTACCCCACGTTACATCAAAATCGCTCAGGATGTCTGCGGTAAAATTTTAACTGGCGAATATCCAGAAGGCACCTTACTCAAAGGCCGTTCTATCTTAGGTGCTTCTTATGGTGTTTCCCCAGAAACTGTCCGTAAGGCTCTTAACATCCTTGAAAAGGAAAAAGTCGTCTCTTCTAAGAGAGGTGTCGGCGTCTTCGTCGATTCCGTCTTACACGCTCAGGAATTCGCTAACAAGTGGAAAGCTGAAACCCAGATTAAGGACAAGTATGCTAACCTCGAAAAGTTATTAAATGAACAGAGAGAAATCGAAGCTAAGGTTGCTGCTGCTATCGATGATATGAAGGATTCCTTCACCTATCAGACTACCGAAGCTATCAAGTTCTCCCAGGTCGAAATTCCAGCTAACTCCTGGATCAACGGCAAGACCGTCGGTGATGTCTATTTCTACAACTACACTGAAGCTACCATCGTTGCTATCGTTGGCAATGACAACATCGCTCAGCAGTCTGTCGGCCCAGATTTCGTCTTACATGCTGGTGACAAGATCATCTTCGTCGGCAAGGACAACCTCACCTATGACAGAGTCTTATCCTTCTTGACTTATGGTGTCATCAACCAGGGCGAATAATTCCGAACATAGTTAAAAACATATAAGCCACTCCTGCGGGAGTGGTTTTTTGTTGATGATTTCTTTTTGTGTCTCTACTAATGCTTAATATGGTAAAATTTATTGGTAGATTTTTATTGTTTTGTTCAATAATTTTTCAATATTGAAATAAGCTTCATTTAAAAGAAGGTAAATCACCATCGGGAGATGCATGAACTGCATTAAAAAACATATGAAAAAACTATTATTTGCTCTTACCTTGTTATTGATCCCAAGAATCATGTTTTCTAATCCACCAATCAATTTTCAGGAATCCCGTCCTTCTATAAAATATCAAAACAACACTCTAGATCGCGATGCATTATCCCCCTTCACAGAAATTAACGCTGAAGGTGTAGTTTTTGATAAAGAGGGTTTCGAGGATCACTACGAAGATGAATTTCTTGATGGTGATATTACAGAAGAAGAATATAATGATTTACTTGCTGAATCTGAAGCATTTTCTCAGGTAACAGAAACCATTTCTGAATTAGTTCAATCTGGTGAGGGCCATGTAGACCAAAATGGTAATTTTATTCCAAGCAATCCTGGAACCACATCAGTGGCATCAGAAGATGAAATCACAGGTATCGATATGATGATTGGTGGTATAACAGAACCAGACAATACCATCGCTCATATTTGGGATTTTTGGAGTGATTATAGAGTTGATAGGAGCAAAATCATTAAATGACGTTACAAATTGTACTCTTCATTCTTTTCTCAGTCTTTTTCTTTTTCATCATCTTATTCATCTTGTGGGAAAAGAAAGGGGTGAAGAACAGTTCGCCTCTTAAAATTCAGATTATTGATGATTCCTTTACACTATTTTTCTTTTTCATGACTTTAACCCTTTTGGCTATATCCATTGTTTCCTTAAGAGAAGAGGAGAACCAGGAAAATTTCTTATATCTCTTTTCCACTCTTCTTTCTGCTTTAGCTATTTCTAGAAGTATCATAGGTCCTGTACAATCCTTCTATGATCAATCCAGGCACATCAAATATTCCAACCCTAACAAAAAACATATCCATCTAGTGAGAGGGCCTGCAAATTCTTATGATTCCTTTGCCATTTTTGGGGTAACAGGTGTTTTTCTTTTTGTCTATTTCATGCTTGGTTTTGTCTTTGACGTTCCCACATACATAACCATGGAAAGTTTACCTGTAGACGTTTCCCTCTTCTTTTTATTTTCTATAACAGTTATCGTTATCGGATATCTGACCAAACTTAACCATGACGCATATCGATATTTCAGTAATCTTAACCCCATACTGATATTCTGTTCCTTTTGGTTTCTTGGAAAAAACATGAATAATTTGATAAAACTTAATCTTGCGACGTTCTTTATTTTTATTGGTATCATGGCGGTTGCAATTGTAGTCTATGGCTTATTTCAAAGTCACTATTTCGACAACAATCCTTACTTATACAAAAAGGAAAAAGGACCAATTTCTAAAATCATCTTAACCATCAACGCTTCAATTATTGGAATAGAAGTCTTTATCATTGCTGTTTATGTCATTACCCTAGTTTTAACTCTTGCCTTTGGCGTTCTATATAACTAGAAATACAACCCCTATAGCAAAACACTTCAAACCATGTAAACTCTCTATTTAGAAAATCAAAACACTTTTTAATGCTTAACTCTTTGATTTTCATAAATAATCGTGTATATTTCTATGGCTATGAAAGAGAAAGATGAATTCCTGAAAATCCAGAAGAAGCTGACTGGTGATATTCAAAAAGATATCCCTTATCTTTTTGATGAAGCACAAAAATATTCAGAGAATCAAGAAGTCTTTTCTAAGATCAATCAATTGATTGATCAGCTGACCAAGAAAGCCACACCAGAAGAGATTGCCAATATCAACCTCAGAGATAAGAACCTCTTATCTGCCAAGCAGTTTGATAAGATTTTGATGGAAGTAAAAACCATGATCAACGAAGCTCATTACGAAGAAGCTTTAGAGAAAATCGAGAGTCTTGAAATCCAGGTTCGTAAAGTCATGAAGAGTATTTCCACCTTAGCAAAAGAACCAAATCCCGAGTTCCAATTTTGTTTCTCTACAATGGAGTTTGCTTTATTCGATTATTACTATAATCCCGATGATAGAGATATCTTCTTACTTCCTTATGACTACGTCTCTTTGTTAGTTTTGAAAG
>CACXYG010000135.1 GCA_902771745.1 uncultured Erysipelotrichaceae bacterium
AAAGACTTCACTCATCGCCATTTCAACGCGCTGACATCTGGTCGTAGATAATAAGTGAGCAGGAAGTTTCCAGATCTTGAACTTTGGTAAGGCAGGTAAGTTCTTGACCATATAACGGTAAGAGACTTGTCTGATCTTATGGTCTTCATCGATATAGAAGTTCTTTAAATCGCCAAAGGAGAATAAAGAAGCATCTAAGCCAAGCGGGTAGAGATTGTTAGCCTTGATAAATTCCGCAAGGGAAGGAACGCCAGCTTTACCAGCGTAGACAAGTTCACAGTTCGTACCTTTTAAATCCGCTTCGGCAGCCGTCCAATAACGGCCATCGGTATAGATATAGCATTTATCCTGGGTGACAAGAAGCGTGCCATCATTACCAGAAAAAGCACAGAAGTAGAATCTCTCCGCCGTAAAACGTCTGGCGGATTCTTCCGACATATGTGGATCGGTAGCTGGAATGATATAGGCTTTGACATCATCTTGTTTCATCTTGGCTTGTAAAGCCTGGATTCTTTCATCAAAAATATTCATCGTCAAACCCTCCTAACACCAAAGACTAATAAGCTCTGGCAAAGTAAATAACAGTATCGGCACCCTCTTCACCAGTGACCGTATCGGTAGACTGGAATGGACGCTGATCAAATGGCATGACACGTGGCGTGGCATTCAATTCGGATTTCAACTTGGTTTCTAATTCGGCTTCATTCTTGGAGCAGACCATCATCTTGGCAAAGCCCTTGCCAGAGGTGATGACTTCCTTGACTTCCTCATAGTTGTGACATTCGATGATGTGTTCATTAAGGAAGGTTAACGCCTTCTGATACATACCAGCCTGGATTTCTTCTAATAAGGCTGGGATGGTCTTGGCTAAGTTTTCAATCGGTAAGGTGGACTTAGAGGAATCATATCTCTTGGTAAAGGAGACGACGCCGTTGGCGATATCCTTTGGACCGACTTCAATACGAAGCGGGACACCCTTCATCTCGTATTGGGCAAACTTCCATCCTGGCGTCTTGTTGGAGTCATCCAAATAGACTCTGACACCAGCTTCTTTTAACTGAGATTCTAATTCTCTGGCAACCTTCAAGACGTTTGGATCACTATCCATACGGATTGGAACAATGACAGCTTGGGTTGGGGCAACTCTTGGAGGCAAAACAAGACCTTCATCATCGCCATGTACCATGATAAGGGCGCCTAAAAGACGAGTGGAGACACCCCAGGAGATATAGTAAGGATTATCAAGCTTATTATCTCTACCCTGGAACTTGATGTCATAGGCTTTGGTGAAGCCCTGACCAAGATAGTGAGAAGTACCAGACTGTAAAGCCTGACCATCGGGCATCATGGCTTCGATGGTGTAGGTGTCTTCAGCACCAGCGAACTTTTCGCTGGATGGCTTAGCACCCATGACAAATGGGATGGCTAAAAGTTCGCTGCCGATCATGTTGTATTCGCGGAGCATGGTGAGGGTGAATTCACGAGCTTCGTTTTCAGTTTCAAATAAACAATGACCTTCCTGCCAGAGGAATTCGGCACCTCTTAAGAAAGGACGGGTGGTCTTTTCCCAACGGACGACAGAGCACCACTGGTTGTACTTGACTGGTAAATCATTATAAGAGTGAACGATGTTCTTGAAATGATCGCAGAACATGGTCTCACTGGTTGGACGGACGACCATCGGTTCGGCTAATTCCTTGTTACCACCTTTGGTGATGACAGCACATTCGGGAGCAAAGCCAGCGATGAGATCGGCTTCCTTCTTTAATAAGGACATTGGGATAAGAGAAGGGAGATAGACGTTTCTCACGCCTAAAGCCTTGATGCGCTTATCAAAATAATCTTTGATGCTTTCCCATAAAGCATAACCATCTGGTCTATAGATGATAAAGCCCTTGGTTGTGGCATAATCCATCAATTCGGCTTTGACGCAGACGTCGGTGTACCACTGGGTGAGGTTTTCACTCTTTGGAGTGATACTGGTAACTTTCTTTGAAGACATAATGTTTGTGTTTCTCCTATAAATTTAGTTGATATCTACTGATAAATTATTGTGATCCTGAGACTCGGCCAGGTTGATCTTCGGCGCGAGGTTCTTGGTATCAGACATGACTTCCTCAATCTTGATAGGATCGATAAGTTCAATGCGACTAGAGCGCAAGGCCAATTCGTCACACTGGAAGATACGACCACCGAAGTGGACGCCAAGTTCGATATCATCAAAGTCTTTAAGACCATAATAAACAATTGGAACGCGGTATAAAGAATAACTCGACTGGATGTTTCTCAAGTCGGTTCTGGAACGGTTGACATCGCTCGAGAGGGTGGTGAACTTCGGTGGGACGAAGAAGTAGGAAATGGTACGTAAGATACGAGTTCTCAAGCCCGAGGATGGGTTTTCGATGACGATGGCAATCTGATAGCCTTTCTTGTTGAGTTCATGGAAGCTCTTGGCGATCATGGTTGGATCTTCCATGCTGGTAAGTAAGTCGACTTCATCCAGGACAAAGATCCATTTGATCATGTCACTAGGATTCTTCTCGACTGCTTTGACAAAGTCCACAACAGCATTGAATGGTAAACGTATAGCAATCGGCAAAGGTTCATTTCTCTTTTTGGTGAAGATGAGACACTTTTCAATTAGACTGGTGAAGAGATGTTCACAAGCCTGTCTCATATCCTTAGCCATATTGATGACCGAGGAGAAGTCTTTGACTTTGGTACCATAAGGAAGGGTTTCTAGTAAGTAGAAGCTGTGGGTACCATTAGAGATATCCAAGGTTGGAGTGAAGAAGTTACGGAAGGTCGCATTACGGATGACCATTCTGACTTCATCACGCTGAGCCTTGGTCTGCTGATAGTTGCGGAAGAAGGCTTCATCGTAGAACAAGACTTTTTCGTTGGTTAAGCCCTTGATGATGGCATCGGCCATCTTGCTGGACTGCTCTTTGGCAAGGGCGTAGTTACGCTGATAGTAAGTACCATTGGTGATACCGATAGCGACATGATATTCATCTTCGCTGGTATGGTGATTTAAGAACTGCTGTAAGTGAGTTCGAATCGTACTTGCTGTAGTCATAGCCACGATCTTAGAAATACATGGTGTATCGATGATGATTTCCTCAGTCGGGGAAATCTTGACCATCTTACGATCCTTTGATAAGAAGCGACCTAGGACCAATAATAATTCCTTGTTGAGTTCTTCGATTTCATGGGCCTTTTCATCCGGCACCTGGGAATTGGTGCAATATAAACGGAAGAAATAGACAGCGCCAAGAGAATCCAAAGAAGAACGATCGATGAAATGCTGACAATCCTCAAAGGTGGTTAAGATATACTTGTTCGGAATCTTGTTCTTCATACGAGAGATGGCTCTCATATTGGCCATATAGGAATTTGGAAGCAGGTGAGAATTGAAGTGGATGATATTCTTCTGGCGGTTGACGCCCGTAAGCTGAATCATACTGGAAGCGAGTTTTTTTGATGCGTTGATCTTGATATCCGCCTGAATATATTCCGGATGTTTTTCATTGTGGGCGATGGAACGTAACCAGTCTTCCACTAAATAAGTATCGGTTTTAGAGAACTGGGCGTAGAATTCACTAGCCGTGAATGTCTTTCTATTGGTCATATCCATCATGTCGAAGAAGTAGAAGGACTGTTTGGCATAATCATAAGAATAGACACGGATATTGAAATCGGAGTCATCTCTGATCCTTTTCAATTCTTTTTTACCGGTGAAAACAAAGGCGACGATGATACCAGCGATAACGGCCAACGCAAAAATGACGATCCAGATGATGAAGAACACCATCGCTCGAGGACCGAGTTCATGAGATTCCGCTAATGTATAGTTTAAAGAGTTATTGATATTAAACATAGTTTAATAGACCTTGTTATTATAATCTTTTATAATTGCATTAGCAATTTCAAAACGATTGAACTATTTCTTTTTGAGCCTTATAATAAACAAAGACGACTTTTTCAAGGAGAAAACATCAAATGGATGAAATCTATGTCAAATTAAAAGATTTATTAAGTAAGCAGGTTAAGAAGAAAACCTTCGATATCGACTCTCTCACTCCAGAGACGGAACTCGATACCTTAGGTTTAGATTCTTTGGATAAGGCTGAACTTATCATCAATATCGAAGACGAGTTCAATCTTCCTGAAGTCTCTCAGGACGAAATGATGGAAATTCGTACCATCAAAGACGTCAAAGAACTTGTCGAGAGAAAAAGATAACAAATTATTTAAAAACTTATTGCAAAGCTTATACTAATTTGGTATATTCTTATTCGCTGCCCGCTTAGCTCAGTCGGTAGAGCATTCGGCTGTTAACCGAAGTGTCGTAGGTCCGAGTCCTACAGCGGGCGCCATTATTCCATGGCCTGGTGGAGAAGTGGTTAACTCACATCCCTTTCAAGGATGCATTCACGGGTTCAAACCCCGTCCAGGTCACCACTTTAGAAACATATCCTCGGGAAGCCGAGGATTTTTTCTTGTATGACGGGCATGTTATAAATCTAGGGTGAAAGTCCCAAGAGGCATAGTTGCCAGTGAACTCGATAGCGACTTGCAAAGCGTAAACCAG
>CACXYG010000136.1 GCA_902771745.1 uncultured Erysipelotrichaceae bacterium
TATCGATGGATACTTCTTCTTATCTATTAAAAAGACATGAACTTCCTTCCTATTGTCATGACACACCTTGTCTAGAAGGCTTTGAGGGGTTGTTACAGGAAGTGAAATATCTGAAGTATATCCAGTTTACTACCCCTATTCAATTTTTAGCTGACCATGAAATCTATCATCGTCTTTTAGATGATAAGGACTTGTTATCTCATCTGGATGTCTATCATGAGACTCCGTATAACAGACTATTATCTAAGAGAGTGAATCATCATCGATTAGTCTCTCAGTATTTAGAAATAGAAGATTCCATTAAAGAGAGAATACCATTACTGGATAAGAAATATTATCAGTCTTATCCTTGTGTTCCAGCTTCTATGCAAAACGAAGCGTTAGAGAATTCTTCTATGTTACTTAAAGATAGTTTCATCAAAGAAGAAAACGAAAAAGAAATTAAGAAATTCACTGTTTATTCTAGTGATAAATCTTATGTAACAACTTTAAAACTTAATATCAAAGACAACAAAATAGAACATGTGGATGAACTATATTTCCACGGACATGATGTGGCTGGTTATACAGCCATCTTGTTATCCCGATATCCAAGTCACTACATCAAATCGATTCTCCTGGTCTTGAAGTTCAGAGACTTGAAAAAGAAACATGTGGTAGAAGTTGATCAGAAAGCCTCAGGTATACTGACTAAGAAAGAAAATAACTTACGTAGACTTACTCTAGATTATTCGATTGACCGTTTTGCCCTGGTTCATAAAGGTATCATTCTAGCCAATGTAGATAGTTATATTATCTATAACGGCAAACGTTATGATTTTGAAAAACCGAGAAAAGAAGATCTGAGAGTTGCTGGACAAGGTAGAGGTTATCGCTATCGCGGACAGATTCATCTACCAAAAGAAAAGAGTTCTGGTGAATATGAATTTGATGTTCTTTATTCTGATTTGATGGATGGTGTTTTATTGATCAAGAAGGTGAAATATCCATTTACCATTGAGAAAGATACTTCTACTTATCTAGACCGTTATATTGATAAGAAATGGCAAGAGGTCTCACCTTTTGCTTTCCGTATGAAGATGAATAAAGATATGAAACTTCATTTATCAGAACAATCTTATTCTTTAGGTATGCTTGATGATCAGAAGAAAGAAATCTATCATCCTTTTGCCAAGGAAGAAATTAAAGTAGAAGATGATAATGTCTTTTTAGGAATGGTATCTTGTTTCACTTCTTCTATGATTCCTATCAAAGTAGAGGATACAGAAAAGAAATTGGCAGTATCTATCAATCTTCAGGGTTATTATCAGAATGATGATTTTAACCAGGATATTTCTTATCTTAGAAAATGGAATAAGAATGATGAGAATCTTTCTCCCTCCTATAATGGTTGCAAAGAATATGATGTCTCTTTACTATTTGCCAAAGATACGTCCATGACAAAAGAAGAACTGATATCCTTAAAAGAAGGTGGTGTCGCTAGTCTATTAGCAGATAGACTAGTCAATGGAATTTTTGACGATGATGTTCTTCTTCCTGTGGTAGAAGAATACCAAGGAAAAGAAGAAAACTTCTTCAAGATGGATTTTGAAAACATAAGATATATCAACCATATGAAGAAATCCGTCAAACTAGCCAAAGAAAAGAAGTTTAAATGGTAAATTCTGCTTAAGAATTTCCTTCTTTTGCGCTAGGATATATAGGTTGAAATTAGAGGTGAATGATATGAAATGGGATTTTAAAGGAAGCAAGAAGGATACCGAACATCCATTCTTGAATCTGTATGTCTTACAATATGAAGTGACTAAGGATGACGGTTCTATCAGACCAGACTTTCCTTACTTCTTGGCTTCCAGAAATAAGAAGAAAGAAGATTTAAGAATCGTCAAGCAGGACTTTAAGAGAGCAGATGCTGTCTTAGTCGGTGCTTATATGATTAAAGATGATCAGCTTTATTTATTATTAGAGCATCAGTTCAGACCAGCCTTGAATCACGATGTAGTTTCTTTCCCTGCTGGTTTATGCGATAAAGAAGATAAAGATATCGTCGCCTCCGCTCTTCGTGAATTAAGAGAAGAAACCGGCTATACCGCGACTGATTTTGAAATGATTGTCCCACCTTCTCCAACCAGTGAAGGTTTATCAGATGAATGTAATGCGGTAGTCATCTGTAGGCTACTTGAAAAAGGTGAAGATGCCAAAGAAGAGTTTGAAGATCTCAGTGCAAAACTCTACTCTGTCAAGGAAGTTCAAGAGATGTTGAAAGATGAGACCATCCTCTTTTCCAACTCAGCTAGAATTCTTGTTTTATACTTGTTAGAGAAGTTTAAAAATAGATAACAACTTACATTGTTATAGAAAAAGGTGGAACATAGATTTTCCACCTTCTTTTATTGCTTAGAAATAATTGTTGCTTTTTTCTTTCTTTTTTCATTTCATATCACTAAAATAGTTAAAGTTAGTGAGGTTTAACAATATGGCTTGTACAACAATATTAGTCGGTAAAGATGCGAGTTATGATGGCTCGACCATGATTGCCAGAAATGACGATGGTCATTTCGATGTCAAAAAGGTAGTGGTCGTAGAACCAGATAAACAACCAAAAGTATATAAATCCAAAATCGGTAAGGCGAGTATTGAACTTCCCGAAAACCCCCTTCGTTATACCATGATTCCAAATGTCGATCCAAGTTCTGGTGTTTGGCCAGCTTCTGGTGTCAACTCGGAAGGTGTCGGTATGACTGCCACTGAGACCATCACCTCTAACCCAAGAGTCAAAGGTGCTGATCCATTTGTGGAAAAGGGTGGTATCGGTGAAGAAGATTTGGTCTTATTGGTTCTTCCTTATATCAAATCTGCTAGAGAGGGTATCATCCGTCTTGGTTCTTTATTAGAAAAGTATGGTACTTATGAACCAAATGGTATCGCCTTTAATGATGATAAAGAAGTCTGGTGGTTAGAATCTATCGGTGGACATCACTGGATTGCCAGACGTGTTCCAGATGACAGATATGTCGTCATGCCAAACCAGTTCGGTTTAGATAATTTCGATTGGGATGACGCTTATGGCGCAAAGAAAGACCATATGTGTTCTGCTGATTTACGCACTTTTGTCACTACAAATCACTTAGATCTCAATCTCAACGGCGAATTCAATCCACGTCTTGCTTTTGGCTCTGCTGCCGATAGCGATCATATCTACAACACCCCAAGATCCTGGTTCATGCTTAGATACTTCAATCCAAGAACCTACAAGTGGGATGGACCAGATGCGGATTTCACTCCTGAATCTGATGACCTTCCATGGTCTATGGTTCCAGAAAAGAAAGTCACTGTTGAAGATGTGAAGTATGTGCTTTCCAGCTACTATCAGGGAACGGAATATAACCCATTTGCTAAATGGGGTGATCCTAAGAAGCACGGCATGTATCGTCCAATCGGTATTTCCAGAACCAGCTTCATGACCTGCTTACAGGCTAGACCATATGCTCCAAAGGAAATCAAAACCATCGAATGGTTATGTATGGGTACCAATGCCTTTAATAGCTTTGTTGCCTTATATCCAAATGTCTCAAAGATTCCTTCCTACTTCTCTACCACTACTATGACGGTGGATTCCAACAAGTTCTATTGGGCCAATCGTCTTATCTCTCTTATCTCGGATAACAACTATGCGGCTACTTCTATCCACATTGAACGTTATCAGAATAAGTTACAGGAATTATGTCATGCCCAGATTGCTAAGACGGATGCGAAGTATCTTGAAACCAAGGATCTTACCGTCTTAGAAAAAGGTAATGAAGAAATGGCTCGTATTGCCAAAAAAGAAACCGACAAGTGTCTCAACAACGTTCTTTCTGCAGCCAGCAATCATATGAAAACTGGTTATTCTAGAACCGATAACTAAACATACAAAAAGGCGATACCAATTCAAGTATCGCCTTTTAAAGTTGTCTATAATCTAACCAGGTATTTATTCACCTGTTTCATATATTCCATCTCAATTTTACGATGGTCTTTTTCACTGAAGTCTGGTGTTGAGAATAATGTTGGGGGAACTTGCTTGGCTTCGGCTGGTAACAGAATAGAGAAACCATTGAAAGAGACTGCGTCGTTGATCTGTTTACGATATTTGTTTTCTTCATCAGTAAAGTCGAGAAGATTGAATTTACCAAAGATAATTTCTCTGATGTATTCTTCAATTTCATGATATTGCTGAAGATGGGCTTTGATTGGATGAATGACATCAGAAATATAAGCGTTACTGGCATCATATAAAAGACAGGCAAGACAGATTCTGTCAGAAAGGCCTCTAGCTTCGGCCTCATTGGCACAGTTGATGCAGTGTTGTGCAACTGTATAAAAATGTTTGATGTGTCCGCCACCACGACAGATTAAACTTAAAGCGTGGGCGATGTCCATTAAAGAGACATCATTTTCTTTCATATACAGCGGATCGAATTTCTTTCCGGTGAAGGTGATCATATCGCTCATGGGGAATCCCTCCGAAATGTGTACTATAAAAAATATAGC
>CACXYG010000137.1 GCA_902771745.1 uncultured Erysipelotrichaceae bacterium
TAATCAATCTCATCAAAATGCAATTTTTGGATGTTGACTTCATCTTCGATGTTGTCTTTGTGCATTCCAAGTTTACCTTTGCTTAAGGCATAGGTGATCGGGACTTTCATAGATACGGGAGAATATTCCTGAAGCAAAACTTCTTCATTATCATCCATGTATCTTAACTGCGCATGAACTAGAGATTCACGACAGATCACCGCTCCGACTTTACTTAAAGGAGCGTTAAATAAGACACTGGCTTCAATGACTTCATAACCCTTGTTGACTAAAGTTGCACTATCACAAGTGATCTTGCTACCCATAGCCCAGGTCGGATGATGTAAGACCTGTTCTGGAGTGACTTTAACCAGATCTTCTTTTTTTTTTTTTTTTAGCGCACCACCACTAGCCGTGAAAATATACTTCTTGATATCTTTCTTTTTGATATGAGTTTTGCTAACGCGACATGCTCGCTATCTACCGGATAGATATGAGACTTGCTTTTCTTGGCTTCTTTCTTGATCAGTTCAGAACCGATGACAAGACTTTCTTTATTGGAAAGCATAATATCCTGATTCTGACGCATGGCAAGAAGAGTTGGACGAAGACCACAATTGCCGATCAAAGCATTAAAGACATCCGCTTTAGCACAAGCTTTAATCAAGGAGAGAGAAGAATCTTCCCCAGTAAAAACAGTATAAGCAGGATGAAGTTTCTTAAACTTCTCAGCAGCCTTCTCATCCGAGATAGCCACATACTTCAAAGAATCGAAATAGAAAAGATAGGGTTCCAGATTCTCAAAACGAGAATTCAAGGAAACACCAATCAACTCATACGCTAAAGAGAACTGCAGGATATCAAGGCACTGTGTACCAATGGATCCTGTCGCTCCTAAAACAATAATCGGTTTTCTCATTCTTTAAACACTGAAGACCCAACCATACGCGGTGATCCAGATGAGGATCGTAACAGCGATGGAGTTGGTCAAAATAGAATCAAAACGATCGATGACACCACCATGTCCAGGGAAGATTTTACCAAAGTCCTTGATACCGTATTGACGTTTGATCAAGGAGAAGGTAAATCCACCGACATTACCGACAACAGGTAACATCAAAGTGATCAAGACAAGATAAGGCCAAGCTCTACCACCCATGACATTCATCGCCTCTAAGGCTGGTGAATGACCAAACTGGACTAAGCCAGGAACCAGTGGCATCTTAAAGACAAATTCGAATAAGGCAGCAAAGCCTAAAGCAAGAGCGGAACCGAAGATCGCGCCACCGATAAAACCTTCCCAGGTCTTATGTGGAGAGATACGAGGATTCATTCTGTGCTTACCAAATAACATACCGAACAAATATGCGCCGACATCACCAGCCCAGGTGCCAACACAGATGAAGATGAGAAGTAAACAAGAGGCTAAAGACTGATTGATGTTGTTAGCAGCGTAATAATCATGGAAGTAATATCTTAGAACAACCTGGCTGTTCCAGCTTCCATTTACCACCATATCAGCAAAGTTGGGATTTTGGATAAATCCTGTATTGTTAGGGAAATATCTTACAAAGAAGATACCCATAAATCCTAAGGCAATCACAATACCCATGGTGAAGAGATAAGTGACATCCTGCAATTGGATTTTGCTATCAAAGATAGCGATTAAGAACAAGACAAGCGCATAAAGAATGACACCTGAGATCGAAACGAAGATATCCGTCATGGTGAAGATACCACCATTGGTAAACGGATTGAGGCTTGGATCTCGTAGCATGTTCTTCAAGAACACCCAATAAATAAAGGAGATGACAAAAATATAGACAACACCTTTAACCAACCAATTGTATCTCTTTGGTCCAGGGGTTGCTAATATCTCATGAATAGCAACCAAAGATAATAAGACATTCAAAATGAAGAAAGGCCAATTACCTAAAATGGCGCAAGGGATGACAACTGCCATGAGTAAAATGCCAGTGACAGTTCTTTTGATCAAACCCACCTTGGATGAATTAGAAATCTTATTTAAACTCATTCTTTAATTGCTCCAAAACGTCTGTTGCGATGTGTATAGGCCTCAAGACAACTGGCAAGATCCTTCTTGGAGAAGCCTGGCCAATAGACATCCTTGAATAATAATTCAGTGTAAGCAAGCTGATATAAGAAGCAGTTGGAGATTCTCTCTTCACCAGAAGTGCGGACCAATAAATCAATATCGGATAACTCCTTGGTATAGAGATACATCTTGAAAAGATCATCCGTAATATCTTCAGGCTTCAACTTACCTTCCTGAACTTCTTTGGCGATCATCTTGGTGGCATGAAGAATATCGGCTCTGCCACCATAGTTAAAGAGAACGTTAAAGACATGTCTGTCATTGTTCTTGGTCTTTTCTGTGGCCTCATGGATTGTCTCCATGATGTCAGCAGGAATACGAGGATCATCCAGTTCACCAAGAACACGAACCTGCGTTCCTTTTTCCATGAAGTAGTCGATTTCCTTTTTGAAGAATTCCTTCAATAAAGAAAAGAGCGTGGAGATTTCCTGTTCTGGACGATTCCAGTTTTCAGTGGAAAAACAAAAAAGACTAGCAGCATAAATGCCGTAGTCTTCAAACGCACAATCAATAATTTCGTGAATCTTAGCAACACCGGCACGATGACCCGCAGAACGAGTGAGCAATCTCTTCTTTGCCCAACGTCCATTACCATCCATGATAAAAGCGATATGCTTCAAGGGAGCATAGCTTTGGATATCATGTAAATCACGTGCTTCTGTTTTAGCCATGATTAGATAGTCTCAATATCTTTGATCTTGTCAGCAAGAAGCTTATCGATATCAGCGATGTGCTTATCGGTAGCCTTCTGAACATCAGCATCATAGCCCTTCTTCATGTCTTCACTTAAGGCGTCATCTTTCTTGACCTTGGTGTTGACATCTCTACGGACGTTACGGACAGCAACCTTGGCTTCTTCCGCATACTTCTTGGCCTGCTTTTCAAGATCTTTTCTTCTGTCTTCAGATGGTGCTGGGAACTTTAAGACGATGGCGTTACCATTCTGAGTGACAGTGCAGCCTAAGTCAGCTTTGTTGATACCAGCTAAGATATCTCTGATGGTACCTGGATCATATGGTTTGACAGAGAGATCAGTTGGGCTTAAGACAGAGACATTGGCGCTGTACTTGATTGGAGAAACAGAACCATAAACGTTAGCCGTGACCTTATCTAAAAGACCGGCGGAGACTCTACCAGCTCTTAAGGTACCTAAAGATTCCTTCAAGGCTTCTAAAGACTTGTCCATCTTTTCATTACATTCATCTAAATAATCCATAATTATATATTCCTCCATTAAGGACTAAAAACTTATTTATATTCTACAAAAACAAAAGTTTAAAGTAAAAGATTTACTTAGAATTGGTAACTAAGGTACCTAAATCTTCACCTTTGACAACACGAACCGCATTTTCGGGATCGTTCATGTTGAAGACTCTCAAATCAACAGTGGAGTCAAGAAGTAAACCAAGAGCAGTGGCATCCATGACCTTCAACTGCTTGGTCAAGATTTCCTGATAGGAAGTCTTCTTGATCAAAGTGGCATCAGGATTCTTTCTTGGATCATCGGTGTAGACACCTTCAACACCATTCTTACCCATGAAGAAGCCATCGGCACAAATTTCCTTGGCTCTTAAAGCAGCACAGGTATCCGTGGTGAAATATGGAGAACCAATACCACCAGCGAAGATGACAACTCTCTTCTTTTCTAAATGACGAATGGCTTTTCTTCTGATATATGGTTCACAGACCTTGTTGCATTCCACCGCAGACATGACTCTAGTGACTAAGCCTCTGTTTTCAAAGAAGGACTGTAAGCACATCGCGTTCATGATGGTAGCAAGCATACCCATGTAATCACCAGAGGTTCTTTCAACGCCTAAGTTTTCGGCTAAGTTACCTCTCCAGATATTACCGCCACCACAGACGATAGCAACTTCCGTACCCATATCTGTGATCTTCTTAACAATGGTATAAACCTTTTCCAGATATTCTTTGGAGTAGATGTCGCCATCACCCTTCAAAGCTTCACCGGAGATCTTCAATAAAATACGCTTATATTGTTCAGCCATAGTTAGCTCCTCTATTACTACCGAATATTATATATTATTTTATTTATTAAAGCACCCAAAGGAAGCATTTTCCTTACAGCAAAATACGTGGCTACAAAAAGGCACCCCCGAAGAGGTGCCTATGTTTGTAAATTAGAGGAAGTAGATTTACTTACCAGCAGAAGCCTGAGCGGCAACTTCGGCAGCGAAATCATCCTGACGCTTTTCGATGCCTTCACCGACAGCATATCTGACGGTCTTGACAACACAAGCGTTGTTTTCCTTTAAGTACTGACCAACAGTCTTGGAATCATCGAAGATGAATGGTTCATCAACAAGGACAGAGTCGAATAAGACTTTGTTGACCTTACCGGCGATGATCTTATCCTGGATGGCAGCTGGCTTCTTGGCGAAGCTTGGATCATTGTTAGCAGCTTCCTTCTGGACAGCAGTTTCCTTGGCAATGACTTCAGCTGGGATGTCAGTTTCATTGACGTAAGCTGGGTTGTTGGAGCAGACATTTAAGGCAACACCATTGGCAACTTCAGCATTACCGCCCTTTAAGACGACCAACGTGGCGATCTTACCATTCATGTGGATGTATGGACCGAAGACTTCATCATCGGCCTTTTCAACGACTTCAAATCTTCTGAAGTCTAACTTTTCACCGAGCTTGACAGTAGCATCGACGAATAAGTCAGCGATGGACTTGCCATCAGCGTTCTTTAATTCCTTAGCTTCATCTAAGG
>CACXYG010000138.1 GCA_902771745.1 uncultured Erysipelotrichaceae bacterium
CTAAATATTCGTCTGCCAGGACTCTAAAAACTTTAATATTTAGCGCATCTATTATAGCACTAAAAGGAAGTATCAACACTTAATTGGTATTATCCTTTATCAAAAAATCATTTAACAAGAAAAGAAAATGTTCACTTGTTAAATATTTTTGTATTAAAAATATATATTTAAAGTTTATAATAATATTAGCGAAAAGGGCAAAAAATAGGAAAAGAGATGGTTTTTTATTCTTGTCTCTTCTGAGGAATTTTAAAACATGAGTGTGGAAAATGAAAAGATGGATGAACTGGCTGAGTTGAAAGATAAACTTCGCCGTACCCAAGAAGCGTTGAAAATCATGCATGAAACGTTACGTTCCGGTATGTGGGGCATGACTTTTGATGAACAGGCAAATATGACTTCTTGTACCTGGAGTGATGAGTTCAGACACATGATCGGTTATGTTTCAACTAAGGATTTTCCAGACAAATTGGAATCCTGGTCTGATTTGCTTCATCCAGAAGACAAAAGAGCTGTCTTAAAAGAGTTTGAAGATACCATCCATGATTTTTCAGGTGGTAAAACTTATGATGTAGAGTATCGTTTAAGAACCAAAAATGGTGTCTATCGCTGGTTCCACGCCGCCGGTCGATTGATCAGAAGAGAAGATGGTTCTCCTGAAGAATATATCGGTATGTTTATCGATATTACCGATAGAAAGACTGCCCAAGAGAGATTAAAACAGGCTTTACAGCAAGCCGAAGATGCCAATAAAGCGAAGAGTGATTTCTTATCTAATATGTCTCATGATATTAGAACGCCGATGAACGCGATTGTCGGTATGTCAACGATTGCTTCAGAGCATATAGATGATAAAGAACGTGTGAAAGATTGTCTTCATAAGATCAATTTATCCAGCAAACAGTTGCTTGGTTTGATCAATGATGTTTTGGATATGTCGAAGATTGAATCGGGTAAGTTGGTCATGAACCCGACTGACTTATCGCTTAGTGAAACCAGTGAATCTATCTGTGAGATCATCCGTCCACAGATCAATTTGAAGAATCAGCATTTTGATATCACGGTTCATAACATCATCTCCGAACATGTCTATATCGATGGTGTTCGTCTGAATCAGGTGTTACTTAATTTCTTATCAAACGCCATGAAGTTCACCCATGAACGTGGACATATCTTAGTGGATATCTATCAGGAACCTTCTTTGAAGGGGGATGGTTATGTAAAGACCCATTTCATCGTCAAAGACGATGGTATTGGTATGTCTAGAGAATTCCAGAAGCGTTTGTTCAGAGCTTTTGAACGTGAAGATAATTTAAGAATTCAGAAGACGCAAGGTACGGGCCTTGGTATGGCGATCAGTAAGCACATCATCGATTCTATGGGTGGTGTGATTGAATGTGAAAGTGAACTTGGTGTTGGCACAACCTTCCATGTCGCCCTTGATTTAGAGCGGGTTGCTGTTGATGATAGCCATATGAAACTCACCGGTTTGAAGATCCTTGTTGTTGATGACAACAGAGATTTGTGCTTGACTGCCATCGATGGTATCCAAAGATTAGATGCTATTGGTGAATACTGCATGACGGAAAGAGATGCTTTAGAGAAAGTTAGAGTCAATGATTACTTTGCCATCCTTGTGGATTATCGTATGGGTAATAGCAATGGTATTGAAGTGATCAAGAATCTAAGAAAGATTGTCGGTAAAGAAAAACCGATTTGTTTGATTTCTGCTTATGATTCCGCGGAGTTTGAAAAAGACGCCAGAGAAGCTGGTGCGACCGGTTTTATTCCAAAGCCTTTGTTCAAATCTACCCTCTATCATTAGTTGGTGAAATATACGCCTGACTATCAAGAATTAGACGGTGCTAGTGAACATACGATCTCGCTGAAGGGTTTGAAGATCTTGTTAGCAGAAGACCAGTATATCAATGCTGAAATTATCAAGAGTCTATTAGAAGATCGTGAAGCGATTGTCGACGTTGCTGAAGACGGTCAGATTGCAACTGAATTATTCAAGAAATCCAAGGAATTTGAATATGATGTCATCTTGATGGATTTAAGAATGCCAAACATGAACGGCTTTGAAGCCACCGAAGCCATTCGTGGTATGCATGAGCGTAAAGATGCCTGGAAGACACCAATTATCGCTTTAACTGCGGATGCCTTTGCCGAAGATGCAGAGAAATGTCTTGAGATCGGTATGGATGCTCATATGACAAAACCAGTCGATATCGACTTGCTTGAAAAGACGTTAGCTCAGTTGAAGAAATAGTGTTGTAAAAAGCAAAAAAGTGAAATCTATGTGAGAGAAGAGGAGAAAACTATGAATCAGAGAAAAAACATCATTCATCAGATCAAACGCACCGTCCTCATTGTGGAAGATGAATTCATCAATCGGGAAATCTTAGCGAGTTATCTCGAAGAGAATTATGATGTCTTGAAAGCCAACAACGGCTTAGAAGCTTTACATTTGATTCATGAATCTTTGATTCCAATCTCTTTGATTTTATTAGATATCAATATGCCGATCATGAACGGCTTTGCTTTTTTACAGGAGATCAAGAAGGAAGAGAAGTATAAGAAGATTCCCGTTATCGTCTTAACTGGTGAAAAGGATAGTGAATTAGAATCTCTGAATTTGGGTGCGGTTGATTTCATCTCTAAACCATATAACATGAAAGAAATCATTCTTGCTCGTGTCCGTCGTTCGATTGAATTATCGGAAGACAGAATGATCATTCAGGCGGCCGAACGTGATGAGAGAACCGGTGTTTATAACTCTCATATCTTTGCTGAATACGTCAACAAGATGGACCGTTATAACATCGATGGCAAGACGGATATGATGGTTATTCAGATTGAAAAGATGCATCTTTTCAGTGAATTACACGGCCATGAAAGAGGTTATGACGCTCTCTACTTATTTGCCAAAGTCTTAAAAGACATGGCTTTGAAGTGCGATGGTATCGTCGGTAACTACAAGTCTGAATATTTCATGATGTATCTCAACCGCCAGAAAGACTACAAGAAGTTCTTTAGAGAGGTGGAAGAGAGATTTGATTTAGAGATGCAGGGTCTTACCTTTAAGTTCAAGATGGGTGTGTATCATGTCGAGGATAAGATTGAACCAGTGGAAAGCAGAATCCGTCGCGCCAAACTGGTCTGCGATGAAATCATCAACAGCAACAAAGATAAAGTCATCATCTATGATAACGAACGTCAGAAGAATGCCCTCTTTAGACAACAGCTCGTCTCCGATTTAAAGCAGGCTATCAGCGAACATCAATTTGAAGTCTATTATCAGCCTAAGATGAATATTCAGGGTGATACACCAGTGCTATCTTCCGCGGAAGCCTTAATCCGCTGGAATCATCCAGAACTCGGTTTCATCTCTCCTGGTGTCTTCATTCCTTTATTTGAAGAAAATGGAGATATCAGACTGCTTGACCGTGTCGTCTGGCAAGAAGCCGCTAGACAGATTCGCAGGTGGAAAGATATCTATCATAGAACGATACCAGTTTCCGTTAATGTCTCTCGTGTCGACTTATTTGACCCTAACATCGCCAAGACTTTTAAAGAAATTGTTGATGAAGCAGAGATTTCTCCACACGATATGTATCTGGAAATCACCGAATCCGCTTATGGCAATGAAACCGATCAGATTGAAGAGATTGTCAGCAAGCTGAGAAAAGAAGGCTTCAAGATTGAAGTCGATGACTTCGGTTCTGGTTATTCTTCCTTAAACGCCATCACCAGTCTGACCTTTGATGTCCTGAAATTGGATATGCAGTTTGTCAAAACGCTTTTGACCAATGAAAAGACCTATAACATGGTCAAAATCGTCGCTGAGATCGCCAAATTCCTCAACGTCATGTTGGTCGCTGAGGGTGTCGAGACCAAAGAACAGCTCGACATCTTGAAGAAGTTAGGTTATCAGGTGATCCAGGGTTATTATTTCTCGAAGCCTGTCAGAGCAGTCGACTTTGAAAAGTTCATCAAGAAGGAGGACAAAACATGTTAACCATAGAAGGATTGAAAACCTTTGGTGCCGATGTCGAAGAAGGTTTAAAAAGATGTGTCAACAAAGAAGCCCTCTACCTGAAACTGGTCGCCACCGTTCCTGGTAATGACGGCTTTACGAAATTACCAAAGGCGATTGAAAATCATGATCTAGAAGCCGCCTTTCAGGCCGCTCATGGTTTAAAGGGCATCATTCTCAATCTGGCTTTGACACCATTTGCCAGTCCCGTGATAGAGATGACGGAGCACCTTCGTGCCAAAGAAGACATTGATTATTCATCTTATCTAGCAGAAATCGAAGAAAAACGAGCTGCGTTAGAAGAACTTTGCAAGTAAAAGTAGACGCCTTGACTCACTTGAGACAAGGCGTTTTCTTGTGTGACGGGCATGTCATATATCTAAAGGGTGAAAGTCCCGAGTAGGAAAGTCGTTATAACTACATAGTGAAACTCAAGTCTAGTATCGTGA
>CACXYG010000139.1 GCA_902771745.1 uncultured Erysipelotrichaceae bacterium
CTGTCACTTCTGTAGAAGATAAACTTCTTGCTAAAGCTATCAAGAAGAGCCTCAAGGAAAAGAATTTAGCCTATTCTGACTTCAAACTCTATTATGAAAATAAAGAGCATAAGATCTTCTTGATCTTGCTCAAGAATACCAATGAAAAGATCAAAGAAGGTATCGGAGAACTCGCGTCCGAATTCTCTCTTACCAACGCCAAGGTCGATATCATCACTGCTATCACCCATCGTAAACTGACCAAGGAAGAACGTGCAGAAATCGTTCATGAGACTGCTAAGCTTGTCCAGGTTGAAGAATACCTTGGAAGAAAGCCATCTCAGCTCTCCGGTGGTCAGCAGCAGCGTGTTGCTATCGCTCGTGCCTTAGTCAAGAAGCCAAAGATTCTTCTTCTTGACGAACCATTATCTAACCTTGATGCCCGTTTGAGATTACAGACTCGTGAAGAAATCAAGCGTATTCAGCAGACCACTGGTATCACCACCGTCTTCGTCACCCATGACCAGGAAGAAGCCATGTCCATCTCGGATAAGATTGTCGTCATGAAACTTGGCGAAGAACAGCAGATCGATTCTCCACAAAACGTCTACAACTCTCCTGCAAACCTCTTCGTCGCCCAGTTCTTAGGTACTCCTCCGATCAATGTCTTCCATGGTTCCATCAAGGATCATGTCGTCTATATCGGTGATGAACCAATCTATAAGACCACGACCGATGTCGAAGACCAAGAACTTTATGTCGCTGTCCGTCCAGAAGGTATGCAGGTCAAGGATGTCGATGAGGAACTTGGTTTCCACGCCGATGTCGAACAACTTCAGGTCTTAGGCCGTGACTTGTTCATCGTCGCTAAGAATGAAGCCTGCTACAAAGATACGTTCAAGAGCATCATCTCTTCCAGCCAGATGGTCAACGCTGGTCGTATCTTCCTTACGGTCTCTCCTGATAAATTCTTCCTCTTCGATAAGAAGAATGAGGAAAGAATCTATCTCACCGAGATTGATAACCATCTAGTTTCTACTGAGGATAAATAATCATGGAAAACGTCCAAAGCGAATTAAGAGAGCAAAAAAGCTTAACCGCCACGAACGATTTCTTTGATGAAAGACCTGAATATACGGACAGTTACGACAAAGAAAGAAATGTCGTCATCCGTCTCGTCGCTCCGCCAAAGAAAAACGCCAAGGCGTACAAAATTACTGGTATTGAGGATGTTGCCAGCAAAAATGACTGGAAAGCATGGATCTACCTTGCTCCAGTTCTCATCCTCTTAGTTGTCTTCCTTCTTTATCCACTCATCAACACCATCTTCATCTCCTTCTTGAAGAATTACAACTATGCTACAGGTACTTTTGATGGTGTTACCTTAGAAAACTACGGCATCATCTTCGGTGTTACCAAATATAACGATGTTTTAGAAACAAACTTTGTCAACTACGCTATTCCAAACACCTTCATCATCGTCTTTGTCACCGTTCCACTTTCGACCTTGATTGCCTTGCTCATCTCCGTTGGTCTAAATAAACTTCCATTCTTCCAGAAATTCTTCCAGACCGTCTTCTTCTTACCATATGTTACTAACGCCATCGCTATCGGTATGGTCTTCTCCGTTATGTTTGACGATAAAGGTATTATCAACTTCATCTTCGGAAGCAATATCGATTGGTTAGGCTCTGGTCAGGCCATCGGTATGATTCCACTTTGTATCTACATCATCTGGCATTCCTTGCCATTCAAAATCTTGATTCTTCTTTCCGGTTTGCAGGGTATCGATAAGCAGTACTACAACGCTGCGAAGATCGATGGTGCCTCTTCTGGCAAGATCTTGTGGAAGATTACCGTTCCGCTCATGTCCCCACAGATTATGTATATCTTGGTCACATCCTTCATCGGTGCGTTTAAGGAATACACCTCTGTCGTCGGTTTGTTCAACGGTCCGGGCACGCTGTCTGGTACTAAAGATATGTACACGATGGTTTACTACATCTACGACAATCTTTCTTCCCACACCTCCTTTGCTGCCGCTGCTGCTGTCTTCTTATTCCTTGTCATTCTTGCCTTCACTGGATTGCAGTTTGCTGTCAGTAAGAGAAGAGTTCATTATTAAGGAGGGATTATGGAAAATAAGAATATCAAACAAGATCTCGCGCAAAATCTCACCAAAGGTTTAACTAAGAAATTAACAAAGAAAAAGGTATATCCAAACTTTGCTCACGAAAAAATCAACAAGAGTATCGTTCTCTCTTTAGAAGAATCTGGTAGAACTGTTGAAAGTATCCGTCGAACGGAAAAAATCGGTAATATCTTTTCTACCACAATCCTTTATATCATTATCACCGTTTTAGCCTTGTTCATGATCTTCCCATTCTATTGGATGATCATCACCTCATTGAAATTCAATGATGAAATCACGGCTACCACACAGACCTTCTATCCATCCATCATCATGTGGTCCAACTATGTCTATGTCTTCCAGCAGTTTAAATTCGGTACCTACATGGGTAACACCATCGTCGTTGCCATCTTCTCTACTTTAGGTACATTAATCACGACAATCATGGGTGGTTTCGCCTTTGGTCGATTACAGTTCAAGGGCAGAGAAGCCGTCTTCATGATCTTCCTTATGACCATGATGATTCCAGGCGAAATGATGGTTATCTCTAACTACATCACCGTCGCTTCCTTCGGTTGGATTGGCGCTCAGCAGACTTTAACCGAGGCCTATCTTGCCATGATTGTTCCATTCATCATCTCGGTCTTCTACATCTATCTTCTCAGACAGAACATCAAACAAATTCCAAATGAACTTTACCTCTCCAGCAAAGTGGATGGCAAGTCCGATTGGGAATTCTTATGGAAAGTCGTTGTTCCGCTTGTCTCCCCAACCTTGATCTCCATCACCATTCTCAAGTTCATGGGTACATGGAACTCCTACGTCTGGCCAAACTTGGTTACCAACGATCAGAACTTCCGTCTTATCTCTAACGGTTTAAGAGGCTCCGCCTTCACTGATAGTATCACTGGTATCACCAGCTTTGGTTATCAGATGGCTGCGACTGTTATTGTCACTGTTCCACTCTTCTTGTTATTCGTCTTCTTCCGTAAATATATCATGCGTGGCGTTGGCCGTGCTGGTATCAAAGGTTAATTTAATTCCTAAAGGAGAATATAGAAATTATGAAACTCAAAAAATTTGGTTTAGTCTTACTCTTCCCTATGATGTTAGCTAGCTGCGGTGGAAACACTTCTAGTGTTGCTCCAGCTACTTCCAGCTCTGCTGAAAACACTTCTACTGAAACTTCCTCTACCGAACAAACTTCTACTTCTGCTGAAGAAACTTGCTTCATCAAGGAAGATACCACCATCTCTGTCTGGTCGACCACCGGTAAGGACAACAAGGTCTTATTAGACCAGTTCATCGAAGAATTCCAGAAGGCGGAACCTCACGTCACTGTCGATAACCACATCATCTCTGGTAACTATCCTGATATCAAGACTAACACTCTTCAGGGTTTTGGCGCTGATAACTATGGTGATTTGGTCGTTTGCTATCCTGACCATGTCGCCGATTACATCAACGCTGGTAAGGCTGTTGATTTAACCGAATATATCAACAATGCCGAATACGGTTTATCCGATAAGGATGATTACTATACCCAGTACATTGAAGAAGGTCAGCAGTATTCTATTCCTGGCACCTACTCTCTTCCATATTGCTCCTCTACCGAAGCGATGTACTACAACTATGATGTCTTAAAGGGTTTAGACCTTTCTTCTTATGATGCTACCATCAATGGTGGTAACCCAATCACTAAGTCTTATCTTGAAAATCTCACTTGGGAAGAAATGTTTGAACATTTAGCTCCAGCCATCATGGCTCATGATGCTGCTAATCCAAATTCCAAGTTAGTCAAAGATGGCGATAATATGGCTGTTGTTGGCTATGACTCTGATGATAACTTCTTCATCACTTTATGCGCCCAGTATGGTATCCCATACACCCATATTGATGAAGTTACTGGTAATGGTGTCTTCGATTTCTATGAAAATGAAGAAGCCCGTGACAAGTTGGCTGACATCTTAGTGAAGCTTAATGGTTACTACAAGAAGGGTTACATCACCACTCAGGGTGTCTTAGGTGCTTACACCAATACGCTCTTTACCGCTCAGAACTCTTTGTTCTCTATCGGTTCTACCGCTGGTGTCACTCATCAGTTCTCCACTGCCAACCCAATGGATGTTCAAATTGCTAATCTTCCATATGCTGCTGCTGGTTCCTTAAAGACCATCAAACAGGGTCCATCCTTATGTATCTTAAGCCACGGCGCTTTAGGTAAGGAAGATACCACTGAAGTCAAGAATCGTAAGTTAGCTAGCTGGTTGTTATATAAGACCATCACTTCTGCTAAGAACTCCACTACTTGGTCTGTCAACACTGGTTATACGCCAATCCGTAAATCCACTCAGAACAGCAATAAGTGGCTTGAA
>CACXYG010000140.1 GCA_902771745.1 uncultured Erysipelotrichaceae bacterium
ATTCAAGAGAAACATGTATGGTCGCTGCTCGTTTAAAACATTACGTAATAAAGCAATAATATACGATTCCATCTTTCAATAACTAATGGAAAGAGCCATTTTCATATTGACATTAACAAAGACGACCGGCGGATTTAGGCAACTCGGCTACCAGATTGTGGATGGCCGATACGTCATCGACGAAACGGAGGGGCCGATAGTCAAAGAGCTATTCAGGCTATACGCCTACGAGGGAATGAGCATCAAAGCGATAGCCGAGAAGTTCCAAGTCTTAGGCTACACAAGGTTCGATGGCACTCCGCTAAGAAGAAATACTTTGGAGAAGGCTTTGGCGTCGGAAAGATATATCGGAAGGCTTAAGTGCGATGGAGCCGTAAACGACAACGCCATACCGCGCTTAATCGATGATGCGACCTTTAACAAAGCCCAGGAGCGCAGAGCCCAAAGAAGGCATTGCGGAGGCGCGTTCCAAGCCAACGTGGAATACTCTTTGACCGGCAAGCTTTTCTGCGGGGAATGCGGCGAGATGCTTATCGGGGAATCCGGCACATCGAAGAGCAAGAGGCTCTATTCCTATTACCACTGCAAAGGCGCAAGGGCCCATAAATGCGATACCAGGAGGCTCTTGAAGGAAGACGTCGAGAACACGGTCGCTTTGCTCATTTTGGATTCCCTCAAGGAAAGGAAGGTCATCAATGAAATCGCCGACCGCATCTATCGCGCCCAAAGGCAGGACTCCACGGAACTGAGCAGATTGAAAAGCCAACTCTCTAGCGTTCAAACCCAAATCGGGAACTTCGAGAAGGCGATCGGCATGGGCATCATCACCGAGACGACCAAAAGCGCATTGCTGAGGCTCGAGGGCGAGAAGTCCGATTTGGAGAAAAGGATCCAGCGCGAGCAAATCACGACCCGCCGATACACGAAAGCCGAGATCGTTGCATCTCTGGAGATACTTGGAGATTACTTATCCGAAAACGATATGCAGAAACGCGCCTTATTCGAAACATTCGTGGATAAGGTTGTTGCCTACAAAGACGGAAAGATAGTCGTAAACGTCGATGTCTTCGGCACAAAAGCCAAAATCGAAAGCATCGATGGCGTAGTCAATGGTGTTCGTACGGAGAAGCTAGTGCTCCGCCACGATTCAAAAACTACCCTTGCTAAAAGGTTATATCTAAAAACAGAGCTCTTGCAATACCTACATAAACATGTAAGTACTACAAGAACTCTTTTTTAATTCACTAGAATCTACTAACGAGAAAACATGTTCTTCTTTACGCTAGAAATACCATAATGCTTCGTTACGATTTTAGATACCCATCTCAACATTGCATCAAAGATAAACGCTAAGAACAAGACAAACATCACATAAGCCATCATTCTAAGATAATCCACATCGATATAAGCTTGCTGAATTAAAGGACCTAAACCTCTAAAGCGAGAATTCTGAGCAAGAATCTCAGCCATGATTTCTACTTTAAAACCAAGTCCAACACCCTGGATCAAGCCTAAGAAGATATATCCCGTAGAGAGAGGAAACACCACTCTAGTGATATTGTTGATATGATGTTTACCAATCAAAAGAAAATCATTTTCGTATCTGGAATACACGTTTCTTGATCCTTCTAAGACAGCTTCATAAATGATAGGAAAGACAACTAGTGAAACGACATAATAAGAGAAATTAGGAACATAGACGATAAGAAGAAGCACTAAGGCAATCGTCGGTATCGTACGAAGAATGATGATAAGAGGAAATAGGATATGTGCTAAAGGATCATAATATCCGGCTAAAATACCTAGAACAATGGCCAACAAGGAAGAAATCAATACGGAGATCAGCATACGAAGAATCGTATATCCTAAAGAGACCATGGTAAAGGCATTTCCAAACAAAGAAAAAGTCTTACCCAAGCACATAAAGAACTCGGGTAAGAACAAATGATCGGTAGAAAAAGATACCACTTCCCAAAGAACAATCAAAAGCATGATACCAAGGATGACATAGACGATGTTCTTGAATTGTTTTTGGAAGTTATCTTTCATTATTCACCATAGACGGCTTTGAATGCTAAGTCGGGAACTAAGTTTTCACCATAGCTGACGATATAATCGTCATTGCTTAAGGTATTATCTTCATCATTGCCAGTAGAGACGATATAAAGATTACCAAAGGTTACCATACGAACTAGCTTATATGCATTCTGATTAGCCTTGGATAATTTTACACCATTGACCGAGTCAAAGACGATAAAATCGCTATTTTTTGTGCTGAATGCACCTTTGACATTATCTGGAGTAGTTAGATTTAAATCCTCACTAGCAGCAAAACTAGCAAAGGCAGCAGCTGGAGCACCTTTTGGACAAGTGACCTTGAATTCTAAAGATTCAGCCTTGGTATCAAATTTCTTGGTTGGATCATATAAGGAGGTGGCTAAATCCGATTCCTGAATGCTGATGCTTAACGGAGCAGAGAATTTCTCTAAACCGGCAACATCAGGATTCTTCTCATGTTCAAGGAAGGCTAAACCATTATCCTTCTGAACATTCTTGATGACACCAGAGGCAAAGCCAAAGCGGGTTTTCTGCTCTTCTACATTAGAAGAATAAGAATTTAAAGCAGCAACAGCCTGAGTGCCACCACTTGCCAAATCCTTACAAGTGGCATCAAAAGAACCCAAGAAGGAATTGACTTTTGTAACGGTAGATTCATCATGAGAAACATACTGATTATAGAGTTCCGTCTTAATGAATAAACCAGCCTGAGGGAAACCTTCAGTAGCATACTTCTGAGAGAATTTTTCCGCCACAGAAGCATAGATAGAAAGATTGGTCTTCTTATTTTCATTGCTCATGGCAGAGAAGATGACAGGATGAGAAGAGATGACATAGTCAACCTTCTTATCGCCATCCATACCAGCGACCATGAAAGGAGCCGTAGAAGCGACGTCGCTGACATAACGGTCAACGACTATCGCCTGACTTGGTTCTTTACTAGAAGTGCTAGAAGCATTGCTCGAAGTGCCCTCGCCATTGCAAGAAGCAAGAAGCAAAGGTAGGAGTAGAAGTAAAATGTGTTTTTTCATTTTGGTTAATTAATTGTTCTCGTGATCAGATTTGACATCTGGATATTGTTCTCTATTAGCGTTATAAGAGGTATGAAGCAACTTTTCTGCGATTGGAGAACCTGGGATACCAAGGAATTCCTTGTAAAGCTGTTGCACATCAGGGTTGAGATGAGAACGTCTAAGTGGTTTCTTCTTGTCCTCTTCATAAAGGACAGCCGCTCTCTTCTCACGATAGGTGTACCAGATATCATGGTCTTCGTTTGGTAACATCTGTGGGAAGACATATGGTTGACCACCGCCGTTGATACATCCACCAGGACAGCCCATGATTTCAACGAAATCATATTTGAGGTTGCCAGCTTCAATTTCATCAAGAAGCTTCTTGGCGTTGATCATACCAGAAGTGACGGCTAAGCGAACCTTAGTGCCCTGGATATCAACGTTGGCTTCTTTGATGGCTTCAAGGCCTCTGACTGGAGTGAAATCGACTGGTTCCATCTCCGCGCCAGTAAGGATATGATAAGCGGTTCTGACGGCGGCTTCCATAACACCACCGGTGACACCAAAGATAACACCAGCACCAGTGTTTTCGCCGACGATATCGTGGTCGAAGTCTTCTTCTGGCAAACGATTCCAGACGATACCAGAACGACGAATGAGCTGGGCTAATTCTCTGGTAGTCAAAGCAAGATCGACATCCTTTAAGCCATCAGTGACCATTTCTGGACGCTGGACTTCATATTTCTTGGCAGTGCATGGGATGATAGAGACAACAAAGAGGTTGGCTCTGTCAATGCCGTGCTTCTGAGCATAATAGGACTTGAGCAAGGCACCAAACATCTGTTGTGGAGACTTACAGGTGGAAAGGTGTGGAAGAAGTTTTGGATAATTCAACTCGATATAGTTGATCCATCCTGGAGAACAAGATGTGATCATTGGAGATGGAGCATGCTGGGAGAAGCGTCTGACAAATTCGTTGGCTTCTTCCATGATGGTGACATCCGCAGCAAAGTTGAGGTCGAAGACTTTATCAAAACCAAGTCTTCTCATGGCAGCGGCTAACTTACCAGTGGAATTGGTACCGATCTTGGCACCGAATTCTACAGGCGATTTGCTCTTGCCTCTGACTATCGGTCTCACAAAAGGTTGGGATATGCTTACAATCCTATCAGGAACAGTGTGAACATTGTTTTTATACATGTATTCCTGCTGTTCATACACTTTATCAATGACAGCTATTCTTTCCATCTGGTGATTATCAGGATAATATCCATAACTCATGAACCACTCAATGTAATTCCTGTCACGCTTGATGTATTGGAGTTGTTTCTTGATTGCCTTACGTATTTTCTTGGAAGATCGTTTTTTACATTTAGCCAGGGCTAGGTAATCTTTTCTCGCATTAT
>CACXYG010000141.1 GCA_902771745.1 uncultured Erysipelotrichaceae bacterium
ACCTTCATATTCGACAACACCATAATCCAGGAAGAACTGAGGGAAGGTTGTCGTCTTAGTATTGGAAAGATCGCCGTTATAGTAAAGTCTAACACTGCCTGAGACATTCAGTCTTTCATCTAGGAACATCAAAGAGAATGTGGAAGAAAGACTCTCAGGACTATAAGCGCTATAGTACTTAACGTAAGCCTCAGAGATTGTATCGTCTAAAGAGACATCGACAGATTCAGAATCTGCAGTGGCATCATAATTATCGACAAGGGCAAACTTGTAACTTAAGGAGTTGATATCAGCAACTGGTTCGATTACTCCTCCGGATTGATTAAAATAATATAAGACAGCGGTGATATCCTCATTGGTGTATGGATCTTTCAGGTCAGTGAAGATACTGCGGAAGGTAACATCATTTAAATTATAGTCTCCATATCCTTGACTCGGATTGCTCTTGAGCATCGCTCGGATGTAAGAAACCCCATTGGCGTCTTGTTGTTGATTATTTTCTTCATGTCCGGTAATAAGATTATAGATGATATCATCACCATAGGTAGAAGAAAAATCATCGTAAATCGTTTTTAGTGCCTCTTGAGAAGTGCCATTCTGCTCAACAAAGCTATCAGCATTGATCGTCGTGCTATTTAAGCCCATCTTGAAGAGGATATCGGCAATACTAGAAGCTTTGCTTGTCGTCATCTGTTTGATTTTATGTAAGGAGTTATCATAATACCAATGGGCGGAACCAACCTTATATTTATTTCCTTCATTGATATAGGAAGCAAAGTCTGGATGACTCGTATCTTTTACTAGTTTTGCATCACTAGAGACATCAAACTTACGCCATTCTTTGATGACATTTTTATCTACTTTCACATAGTCATATTCGTAGGTAAACTGGCCATAATATGGCAGTTCTCTTTCATCATTTTCCGTAGTCATGGCTAAAGCGTAGGTCGGGTTTGTCTCATTCATGTCATAATCCAACTGAAGATTGACATACCACAGGGTGTGATAAGACTGATTGTTCTGGCTGACATTGATATCAAAGCTGACATCCGCTGTGATCAAATCCTGATCATCGATGTTGATCCAGATAGCAAGACCAAATTGATAATCGGCTTTGTATTGGCTTTCCGAGGATTCTTTCTTTTCACCGGTGTTCATATCGATATAGATGGTACCAGTGATATCCTTGGTGTATTTGGTGTTGAAAGCATATCCTTCCCCAACTTTGTTCAAAACCGCCTTCAGATACTGGAACTGAATCATCGGTGGTTGGTCATAGGATAGATCAGAAAGATCATTTCCTTCAATGTCTTCACTGGTGTAGAGCTCTTTGACACCTTCTAAAAGGGAGGTGTTAAGATTGGCGTTTTTGATGGTCTTTGGTGCAGCATTGCTGTTGCTTTTCTTTTTCCCTGCGTTGTTTTTAAAAGATTTTTCGACACCATTAAAAGCGTACTTGACCTTCTCGTACTTATTGGTTGGTAATGTTTCACCACAGCTTTGTAGTGGCATAGCCATTAAGAATAGTAGAAGAGCGGAAGCAATCCATGTTTTCTTTCGTTTCATACGGATCTCCTTTTACTGCTTCTGTTACTCTTATTATATATCAATTTACTTAAATTGATAATTTTTTTCATTTGTACAATTTCACTTGTTTACTTGTGCAACCAAAAACTATGGTTCCTCCTTATTTCAGGAAGATAACCATAGTTGTTCTATATTTTAATCTGACCTTTCTTTTTCTCTTTCTTGGGATTATAGGAAGCGTATTTATAAAGTTTCTTAAAGAAATCAAGTACCAATCTTTTATTTTCTTTATCCAAGTCTTTGAGATTAGAGATGATCACCATGATATCCGCTGACTTCTTCAAGGAGATGTCATGAAGGTTATGTAAAGGGGAATTCATCAAGGCTCCAAAGAGAGCTTCAATCGCCTTTTTGGTCTTCTCTTTATCGATATCTTTGGATAACTGATAGATGTTCTTCTTCAACTGCTCATGATTGGCTTTCAGGCTACCCAAACGGAAATGATCCTCTTCCACTTTCCAGTTATAGATGCGGTGCTGATCAATTTCTCGACCATAGGATTTGACTATCTTGGTATTGGTGTTGCTATTGGCAAGGAGCATACCGATGAGACTTTCTTCTGGATAGTAGTTATGGAGTTTTTCTAAAAGCCGTTGATAGCCATCAGATTCATATTGTTCTTTTCGAAAACCAGGACCATCAAAGTTATAAACGCCTTTGATATGCTGATAGATATCATCTTTGACTTCCATACCGGCAGCTAAAGCTAAGTTACCACCTTTGGAATGACCAAGAACAACCACATCCTGATCTTCTTCTTTGACGTGGTTTTCTAAATAGGAAATGGCAAGTTCTTGGGTGTAATTAGGATACTGGAAAAGAAGTCTGATATTTTCTAACCAGCCGATAAAGGAACCGTCGGTTCCTTCATAGGCGATGATCTTTTCCTTTCCAAAATGAAACGTCATCGCCTTAAACTGACATTGGTTATCTCTCTTTAAGACATAATCCGAAACAATGATATGTCCAAAGCGTTTTGAATGTTCCATGATGGTGAAGATCTGATAGGCCCTTTTTGCAATCTTTCCGATACATTTATCTTCTTTATCGATAAATGGTTTTAGTTTGGTCATGGTTTTGGGATTGACAAAGGGTTTTAATGGCAAATAGGTAAGAAGAGCAAACAAAAGATAATCCACTTCATTTATAGGAGCATCGGAAAGACTTTTATCCTGATAAGTCTTGACGTATTCTTCGATGGTAAGGGTAGTTTTCTTTTTAATTCTCATATCATTTTGACCAGTATCATTTTAACAAATATTCATATCGGGAGATATTCAAATCCACTCTTTTATCCTTCTATTTAAAGGTATCGTCAATATATTAAGTAACTATTCATAAAAACGATGCAGACTTTCCTGATAGATTTAAGGGATTTTTTCATATTTCAAACGGGCTGATTATCTAAATAGTTTCCAAATCCACTTTATTGTAATAAATTGAGTTCAAAAAGCCTAATTACTCTAATAAAATGAAAAATATCCGAAGATTTTTCTATGTTTTTCATAGATTATTTGATAAAATTTTCAAATGAGAAAATTATTTAATTAGATAAACCATATGAAAAACAACAAAAACAAAATCTTAATTCCACTCTTCTTGACCATTTTCTTGGCAGGTTGTGATAATCAAGTTTCCTCGGTTGTCCCGACCACATCCACAAGTGATTCCACTGCCGATATCAGTGTAAGTGACACCAGCGACCTTTCTTCTGTATCTTCCGCATCAGAAGAAAGCTCATTGGAATCCTCCTCTACCTTTGTCTATTTGGATGCCATTGCAAAAACCATCGCTGAAATCAGAGGGATTGAAAGTGATCTGAGCAAGAATCAAAAGAGTCAGCAAAGATATCTCGTCACCGCTTATGTCACCAAGGTAACTGGTCCAACGGCGTTCCTCTTAGGAGATGATCTTGAAACGACAACAAACATCATCCCAATTTTAGATACCAATAGCAATTTACCAAGCCTTCATAGAAAAGATAAGGCTACTTTTGACGTTGCTATCCGTAAAAACTCCCAGGGTGTCTTACAGTTGATAGATTGTATTGAAGTCAAGGATGTAGAGACTTCCACCTATCATATCACTGCCACTGGTGAACATGGTTCTATCACCACAGATAAAGAATCTTACACCTATGGTGAAACAGCCACCATCACCATCTCTCACGAAGAAGGTTATAAGTTATCTCACTTCCTTTATAACGAAAATAGAGTGGATGTATTCCAGATCAAAGACAATCAGTATACCTTCACCATGGAAGATGATATCACCATCTCTTTAACCTTCGTCACCAGTGAGACTCCCCTTAGTTATCAGGCGGTCTATGCCTTTAAGAACTACTACAGTGGTAAATCTTATGCCTTAAGCGATAAGACCATCAGTGAAAATGGCACATCTATCTCTTTTGAGGGTAGCGCCTGTTGGTATGCCAACACCGAGGGTATCCGTTGTTATCCTGGGGATAAGGTTACCTTCTCTCTCAATTATGAAAACTGCTACTTTGCCTCTATGGAAATGGTCTATTCTAGTGAGACCAATTGTCCATGTCTTCCAGAAGCCTTCTCCACTGGTACCTACACTTCAGAATTCTGTGATGGTACAACATTTGCAACAACCAATGTCTTACAGCACTGGTATCCAAATGAAGGAGAACAAGTTAACAGTGTCACTCTTACCGTCATGGGCGAAAAGCCTTCCGGTGATGGTTCTCGTCGTCACAATTTGAAAAACGTTATCATCAACTATCTGATGTAAGCAAAAGAAATATGTTGGAGAACATAATGCGTTTTCGTCACCGAAAACACATCATGCAGCATAGCTGCAGTATTCAGTTTGCTCCAGGAAGGTTGAGAACATTGATTCATGAATAT
>CACXYG010000142.1:0-8113 GCA_902771745.1 uncultured Erysipelotrichaceae bacterium
TCTTTAGCGATACTTAAGACCTGCTTGTTAAAAGTGCCACCTTTGATGATGATGCTATGAGCATTGAGGTTGCTGGAATAGTATTTGTTTACTTCTGTACCAAGATAGAGATAAGGTGGAACGTACTGATTTAAGATGATGTTGAAATAGTTAGTCAACGTATCAGACCACGCGCCATCCACAGGTGCCTCAAACTTGTCTTGATAAAGGAAATCAAGCTGAGGAAGGTTATTAACATTTTTACTGATGGTTGCAGTGATGGTATCTCCACTTGAAGTAGTGCAAACAGCTTTCTTACCATTAGAAATTTCACTGATAGACCAAAGGTTCAGGGTATCAGAATTAAAGGCTGTCTCAAAATCAGTAAGCATAGAAGCATCATAATAAGAACCGATCAAACTCATGGACTTCAAAGAGCTGTCGCTGGTCAAAGTTGGAAAAGAAGTGCCAAGATAGATATAAGGCAAGGCTCTTTTAAATAATAAAGACATCGCTACGATGATATCAGAGTCATAATGACTAGGATTATGAGCAAGATAGGCTTCATAGACATCGATGGTTAAAATCGCATTGGTATCTAATTGAGCGTTATAAGTGGCTACCGCAGGCATGCTGGCGACAAAACGACAACCATCATCAAACGTCTTTTCTGCTTTAAAATCATAACCATAGAGATTCTTTTCAAGAGAGGTTGTCCAACCCTCTTTCTCAAAAGCTTCCTTAGCCCAGAATGGCATATGACCATTGAAGGTGTCACCTATCAGCGTGATAGATTTGCTTGTTGGTTGATTCCTGAAGTTCAGTTTTACATCACTTGTACCCATATAGAAATAGGGAAGTTTATGTCCTAACATATAAGAAGGAAGGTTTTCTGTATATAAACCATCCCAAGAAACATTATCAGGAATGGTTAATCCTTCCATATACTCAATTACAACTTGTGCTTTATTAAAACTATTTCTCGAAACGGTGATGAACAATGTACAACCATCCTCAAAAGTCTTCTCAGCCACGATGGTATTTCCATAGTTGTCATAACTTTCTTTGACTTCGAATAAATCTGTCTCCAAAGCGGCTTTTGCGTAGGTTAAGACCCTGGAATCATACTTGCCCCCGGTGATGGTGGCTTTTTTGATCTGGTATTGATAACTCAAGGTAGGATTATTACTGCCGATATAGATATAAGGAACCTGATGCGAATCAAAACTATCATCAAACAAATCTAAGATCTCTTGCGTCCAGTTAGAGGTACTATTCTGATTGAAGGATTCTTCAAAAGAGACGCGGACAATGGCTTTTTTCTTGGTAAGAGAATAATTCGATACCACAGCTTTGACAATACATCCATCTTCATAAGTCTTACTGGCTGTTAAAGTAGGACCGGTAACATCATCTGCTTCACTGATAGTCCATCCTTCATCACGAAAGACTGTTCTGGCGTTAGAAATGACCCTTTCATCCCATCTGCCACCATGAATGATAAAATAATCACTCGCAGTGATATAAGAGCCTGCATAAGGGTGTTTGGTGCCTAAATAAAAGTAGGGCAATATATGATCATCCAAATGGTCATGAAAAGTATCTAGAATATCATTATTCCAGGAAGTGATCTGATTATTCTCATCATAAGGTTCTTCATAATAAATGTTCAAAAGAGGTGTGTTATCCTGAGGGTTTTCCATCAGTTCAATGGATAAACCTAAAGATTCCTTCCCTGCCATAAGAGTCGATGAAGATTGATTGACTTCCCAACCAGCCATCGTGTAATCCTGATTGACCTGGTCTAAGAAGGATTGTTTAAAGGTATTAGAACCGTTGATGATGATATTTCCATAAGTAGAAGCGGTATTAGACCAATAACCATAGGCAAAATCACCCATATCGATATAAGGGATGATATGACCATCAAGATATTCGTCCATCAAGTCAACAATATCATCTTCCCATAAGGTTTCTTCCGGAATAGAAGAGGAAATAGGAGATGAATCCTTAGAGATAGAAGAAGTTATATTGCTATCCGAAGAAATCATTTCACTAGAAAAAGAACTGTTTGTATTAGATGTGGAACTGATAGAAGAAGTTTCTACATTGCTAGAAGTGGTCTCTTCTGAAAAGGCGCTAGAAGAAGTATTAGAACCACAACCGAATAACAACAAGGAAGAAAGCATGCTCATAACTATTATGTTTTTAAGTTTCATATTCCCTCCTTGTCTAAAAGGCAAACTACCTTTTCAATATGAATATATTATAACCCAAATAAATTGTTGATAATCATAGAAATCTCGAGAAATATTTAAAAACGTCTCGTGTATGTAAATTGGAAGTGGTAATAAAAATTCTTATGAAAATTTAATGGTCAAAAAAAGCTATGAGGTTGCCCTCATAGCTTTTAAAGTTCAATTATCTGAGATAGATATCAAAGTAAGCGACGTGTGGGTTATAGCTGGAGTTATAACCATAATCGTAGAACTTGACGGTGAGATGTTTGGTTTCATTGCTGGCAGTAGTAACTTCCTTAGAGCCAACTAAGGTCTTGCCATTGTAGGTGTAATCATAACAGCAATCCCAACCATCAGCTTCGAAAGCAGTTCTGGCATCAACTAACATCTGATCATCCCAAGTAGAACCCTTGAGCATGACGTTATTGGTGTAAGTACTCGTGGTAACAGTACCAATGTTGACATATGGAACAGTGAAACCAAGAGTATTTGTTAAGGTATTCTTGACAGTATCATCCCAATCCTCACCTGGCTGAGCTGGCGTATAAGCGCTAGAAGCAGTGATGGTGACATATGGACTATAAGTAGATGGAGTATATTTGGCGTTGAGCTTGATAGATCCTTCCATCTTGGTGACAGACCAAGAAGTACCGGCATCAGAGTAGAATCTCTGGAAGTCATCACTGGTGTAACCGGCAGCGATGAAGGTGTCATAGATGTTGAGAGATTCGGCGTTAGAATGGACGAAATTACTATTGTTGACCGACTTGATGGTAACGCTGTTGGCAGTACCGGAAGTGGCAGAAACAGTAACATCACCATATAAGCCGAAGAATGGAATGGCGGAAGTACCAAGCTTGTCATTTAAAGTCGTTTCCTGATCAGCAGTCCAGGCAGTAGCAGTAGGGGCGACAACTGGAGCATCATACCAGGAGTAAACCTTAATTTTATCACTGGAATTGAAGAGCTTGAATCTTAAGAAGCCACCATCAGATAACTTCTTCCAAGCTAAGAGTCTTGGACAACTGCTATAGATGTCCTGAGTGTATTCCCAGGTAGCAGTAGAAGTATCAGCTGCAGCCTTAGTAGCATCGGCCCAGTCATCACCGACGTCAGCATCTAAGTAGGACTTACAATCGGTAACAACCTGATCATCCCAGGCACCACCAGTAATATCAACTTCGATGTAAGAAGAATAATTAGAGGTGGTTTCAGCATCAGTGGCAAGGTAGAAGTTTGGAAGAGTGTGACCGTGGAACATAGTGGCAAGAGCAGTATTGGTGGCTGGTAACCAAGTGCCACCAGCGGCATCATAAGTGGCTTTATCATAAGAACTGGTCAAATAGATATCAACAATACACTTTTCATAGTAATTCTGACCGATGATAACCTTGAAAGCCTTGTTATCAGCAGTGGCGGAAGAAGTAGCAGTTAAGGTAGCACCATAAGAATTAGAACCAGTAGAGAAGGACCAGGTAAGAGTGGTGTCAGCATTGAAAGCGGCCTGAGCCAAAGTTAAGATCTGATCATCCCAGTTACCACCGGTGATCTCATAGTATTCAGAGTAAGAATACCAGGAACCAGTTGGAACCTTAGTACCAGTGTAGAAATATGGAATGGTGTTGGTGCCAAAGTAAGTGGCAAAGTCATCTAAGATGGTCTGAGTCCAGGCTTTGTTAGTGACGCTATCTGGGTTGAAACCTTCGATGAGATAGCATCTGAGATCCATATCATATAAGTAGGAATTACCAGTCTGATCTTCTAACTGAACCTTGACGATACAACCATCGGCATAGGTCTTAGTCCAGGTAGCATATGGATAATAACCGGAGTTATCCAAAGAATAAACCCAATTGGTTTCACCTTCGGCAAGCTGATCTTCAGCGACATTGGCATTGGTGAAGGCTTGTTTGACAGCGCTGAAAGCGGGATCAGTCCAGGAAGCACCTTCAATAGTCCAGTAGCTTGTATACTTGTAGCTAGATGGAGAATCAGTATTGAGGTAGAGAAGTGGAAGGACGTGACCATCTAAATAAGTATTGAAACCATCTAAGATATCCTGTGGCCAGGAAGTATAGGTGGAAGGAATTTCAAATGGAGCTTCATATCTGACGGTGAGTCGGGCATCGCCATAATAATCTTCTAATTCCAACTTAAGAACACCACCAGTGGCAAGAGTCTTTTCCATTTCTAAAGTGGTATCGCCATAAGAATCAAGCACCTTCAACAGTGACATAGGTGCCGCTATAGGAGGCAGAAGCAGTTGGAGACTTGGTACCAAGGTAGATGGCTGGAATATTTAAGCCTGGTTCGAAGGTGTCATCAAAGACATCCTGAACGCTCTGTGGCCAAGCGGTGAAGGAAGATGGATTGAAAGCTTCCTTGACGGAATAAGTAGCAGTGATTAAATAAAGACTAGAGGAATAACCCTTGGACTTCTTGGAGAGAACCATGGTGACGACAGTATTGTCGGCAGCATTGGTATAAGTGGCAGTGAAACCAGTGGTGGTTTCATCAGCGACGGTCCAATCAGCACCTAACTGAGTCTTGATGTCAGCAACACAGGTATCAACCCACTTACCACCGGAGATGACAAGTTCCTTATCATAAGTGTCATATTCAGAAATTGGGTTGGCAGTACCTAAATAGACATAGGTTGGAACAATACCGGCTAAGTAGTCAGTGAAGTCCTGAGTGACATCAGTATCCCAAGCAGTAGCGATGGTTGGATCGTATGGTTCATCAAAGAAAATCTTGACGACGACGAAATCAGAATCATCTTTACCGATTTCAACACTTAAATCACCCTTATCAGATTCTAAGGTGGCAGTTAACTTGGTCGTGCTGTTGGTACCGATGGTCCAGCCAGCGTTGACAAAGTTGGTGTTGGCATTAGATAAAAGCGTTGCATCTAAGACATTGGCACCTTCGATTTCAAGGTGATAGACATCGGTGTAGCTGCTGGTGATGACATAGCATTCAGAATACTTACCAACAGAGACAAGTGGGATGACCTGACCATTGAGGTACTTGACCATGGTGTCAGTGATGGACTTGCTCCAACCGACAGAGTATGGATCGAAAGAAGAGGAAGAATCTTCAGAAGTGGAAGAATCTTCAACACTAGTAGAGTCTTCAACACTAGAAGTTTCTTCAGCAGAAGATTCACCGGCAGAAGAAGCTTCAACGGAAGATTCCTCAGCACTGGATTCCTTAGCGGAACTTGAAGTTTCCGTTACAGAAGAATTGGCGACAGTAGTAGACTCTTCGACACTAGAGGTGCCGATAGGGGCTTCAGAACTTGGGGCAGCAGAAGACGTGGTAGTACTAGAGGTGACATTACCGCAGCCGACAAGTGAAAGCGAAATTAAAGACAAGAGAATAAATTTCGATTTTTTCATAATGTGGTTCCTTTCCAATTATGAGTAAAAATATAAAAAGGTTTGGTTTCAAAATCAAACAATTGAAAAATGTTTCCTGTGTGCTTTTTCTTCTATATATAAGGAAAGGTTTTCCCTATTATCCTTATAAATAAGGGATTTCTCCCCTATTTTAGGCCCTATTTGATAAAACTTTGACAAAAGTCCAATATAAATGTAAGCGGTTTACACAAATGAAAATTCTACGTTAGAGGGAAAAAGCATTGAAGAGTTTTCTTGAAAAAAACTTAATAAATTTTAAAAATTCAAAAGAGCAAATTTATCGCTAAAAACAAGGGAAAACATAAATTTCCCAAAAAGTTTCATTTTGAAATAATAAACAAAAAACTAATATTAAATGGGTAGGAAATGAAAAAAATTCATAATTGGTTTAGCTCCATAGAAAATCGTTGAAAATTCAATAAATTTTTAAAAAAACAGCCTAAAATGAATGAAATCGAAGCCTAAAAAAATTGAATTCTGTAAAAAGGCTTACAGCAATAAATGTAACCGCTTTCTGAAAATTTTCAAGAAAATTGCCATTTGTACATAAAGGGATTTTAAAGTCATAAAATTAAAGTAATAATATGGAAAAGAGAAAACTCGATCCAACAGATTTTTTTCTGGGTTGGAATGACTGGAAGATTTTTGACCTCTTCTATCTATTTGTATGCGCTTACAAAAAGAGCTCTATCCCTGTGAAACTTACCAGAAAGATTGAAAACCCTGTCTGGAAACTTAAAAAGATTTTATACACTATCAAACAAAATAAAATCGAACCAAAATGATGAAAAAACTCATTTTCAAAAATAGAGAAATAAAGCCTAGTTATCAAAAGAATTTTATGAAAACTGATAGAAAAAACTACTAAAAAACTACTTCATTTTAGCCTGAAAGGGATTTCTTGAAATTGTCTTTAAAACGTGGAATTTTTAAAACTTTTTAAGGTTCATTCAAGAAAACCTCCATTCGTAAAAATTCATTCCATCAAAGTAACGAAAATTGTAACCGCTTACCAGTTTTAAATTTTATTTAGAAAAATAATAAAAATGCGAATTTTTTTAAAAAATGAGCAAAAAGTTGCAAAAAAATGTCAAAAATTAAAAATCTCATGTTTTTCAGAAATTTTTTAAAGAAACTAAATTCCTTTAATATTTTTCCATAGCCAAAAGGCAAAAGCCGTGACTATGCATGTTTTGAAAAGGAGGTATCGCTATGAACAACGATTTCAACAAATTCAAAAAGAAGTTGATGGTCGAACACTTAGTGAAAAGCATTCTCTTTGGTGTTGCAGCGGGCCTTGCTGGTGCAGGTCTTAGCTTGGTCGTCTTCGGATTGACCGGCACAGACTTCATCGCTTGGGTTCACATCTTGATCGGTGTGGTTCTCGCCGCCGCTACATTTGGTTTGCTTTACATCTATAAGAGACCAGATGACAAAAAGATTGCCGCTCGATTGGATAAGGATATGCACCTTCAGGAAAAACTTTCTACGATGATACAGTTCCAAAATCAGGAATCTCTTCTTATTAATAAGCAGAGAGACGACGCCAATGAAAAGTTAGCGTTCAAGAATCCAAAGCAGGTCCCATTTAAACTTGCGGTCCTCAACATTCCGATTCTTGCTGTTGCGGGTGCCTTATTCGCAGGTTCCTTCTTCTCGCCAGCTGTCGCCAAGGCCTTAGGTATCGTCGATGATCCTACCAAGACCGAATTGGATGGCACTGACTTGAATGAACGTACCGAAGAGATCGCTAAAGACGCCAAGGATGCATTGGAAGAATCCCAGGCTGATGAAGATCTCAAGGAAGAGATGAACGATATCATGGATGAACTTGTCGAAGATTTGGAAGACGACAACGACATCGATTCTCGTACTGAAAAGATTGAAGACGCCAAGGCTGCTGTCGACGAAGCTGTCGATAGAGCGAATTCGAAAGAAGAAATTGGTGAATCTTTATCTGATAATGCTACTAACGAAGCATTAAAGGACTTAGGCGAAGCCATCCAGAATGGTGACACCGAAGCTGTCTCTGAAGCTCTCAAAGCCTTAGAAGAACAGTTAGCTGCCGCTGAAGGCCAGGAAAAAGTCGATCTCATGAATCAGATTGCTGATGAAATTGAGAAGGCCCTTGCCGAATCTGGTATCTCCGAAGATGATCCTTTATACCAGGCTCTTAAGGACTTAGCCAACGACATGAGAGAAAACGCTGCTGCCTTACAGGAACAGCTCAACTCTGATGAACAGAAAGCGTTAGAAGAAGCCGCTGAACAAGCTCAGCAGGCCGCCGAAGATGCTCAGGCCGCTGCCGAAGCCGCCCAGCAGGCCGCCGAAGAAGCTCAGCAGAATGCTGAAGCCAATCCAAGTGACTCTGCCGCTCAGCAGGCCGCCCAGGATGCTCAGGCTGCTGCCGAAGCTGCTCAACAGGCTGCCCAGGATGCTCAGCAGGCCGCTCAGCAGGCCCAGCAGGCTGCC
>CACXYG010000142.1:8204-10974 GCA_902771745.1 uncultured Erysipelotrichaceae bacterium
AGAGGAAGAAGAAGACGAATTCGACGCTCAAAAAGACGAGAAAGACGAAGATGAAAAACAGGAAGAACAAGATCAGGAACAGACTGATGACAAACAGGAACAGACTGATGATAAGCAGGAGCAATCCGATGATAAGCAGGAGCAATCCGATGATCAGCAGTCCGGTCAAGGTCAGGGTGGCACGGGCGCTGGTGCTGGTTCCGGTCAGTTCACCTATGGTTCTAACGATGGTGTCTACACCGAAGACGGTGGTCAGAACCTCACCGATAATAACAACATTGAAGACGGTCAGGCTGGTGCCTTAACCGACGCAAGTGAATCTGGTGATGAATCTGGTGACATCTCCGACTACTTCGACAATCTCTATAATCCGTAATCAAGGCAGATCAATCCGAGAAGAATAAAAAATAGGAAAAGAATAAGGAAATTATTAAAATGGAAAACGAACAGTTAATTCAGAATTTTGCAGACTCCGTCGCTAAAATCAAAGGCGAACTTCATAAGGATATCGTCGGTCAGGAAGAAGTCTTAGACGCTGTTATCATCGCTGTTGTCGCTGGTGGTAACGTTCTTCTTGAAGGTGTCCCAGGTACCGGTAAAACCCGTTTGATCAGATCTCTTGGTCAGACCTTAGATTTACCATTCTCTCGTATTCAGTTCACACCAGACTTGATGCCAAACGACGTCACTGGTACCAACATCATCCGTAAGGACGGAAACGGCAACTTAGTCACCACTTTCCAGAAGGGTCCTATCTTCGCTCAGATCGTCTTAGCCGATGAAATCAACCGTGCTACGCCAAAGACTCAGGCCGCTATGTTGGAAGTTATGCAGGAGCACAAGGTTACTGTCTCCGGTGTCACTTATCCAATGGCGGAACCTTTCTTCGTCTTAGCTACGCAGAACCCTGTCGAACAGGATGGTACCTATCCACTTCCAGAAGCTCAGATGGACCGTTTCATGTTCAAGGTCACTATGATTTTCCCATCCACCAAGGAACTTGGTGACATCGTCAACATGACTCAGGGTCATATGGAAGAAAACGCTACTGCTGTCGTCAATGGCGAAACCATTCTCGAAATGAGAAAGTTAGCCCAGGGTGTCCCAGTCATTCCAGAAGTCTTGGAATACGCTATGAGACTTGTTGAAATGACCCATGCTGAACTTGAAGACAACAACTCTGAAACTGCTAAGAAGTATGTCCGTTATGGTGCTTCTCCTCGTGCCGGTCAGGCTTTAATCACTGGTGCCAAGATCAGAGCTTTAATCAATGGTAACTACAATGTTTCCTATGATGATATCGATGCTCTTGCCTATCCAGTCTTAAGACACAGAATCAAGATCAACTACAACGCTATCAACGAAGGCCTTTCTATCGATAAGGTTATTGGTCTCCTTATCAAGGAAAACAGAAAGAACATCTAACATGAAGAATGTGATCGACGAACAATTTCTTCAGCAACTGGAATTATTTGGCCTCTCGGTCAAAGACAATGTCGCCGGTCTTTTTGGTGGAAATCACAAATCTAAAAAGTTTGGTTCTTCCTGTGAATTCGCCGACTATCGAGATTACATCGAAGGCGACGACATTTCAAAAATCGATTGGAACTTGTATGGTAAGTTCGAAAAGATGTATCTCAAGCTCTATCTTGATGAAAGACAGATGCAGACGAGAATCTATATCGACTGCTCCAAATCAATGTCCTATTTCGATAAAGACCAGTACGCTGTAAGATTAGCTACTACATTAAGCTATTTATCCGTCAATGAGATGGATAAGGTCTCTATCTATTGCATTCATGGAAACCAATGCGAAGCCGTCCTTGAAAACATGGTCGGCAGAGACACATACATGAATTCGATCGGTAGACTCAACAAATGCTATTTTGATGGTGACTCTCATCTTTCGGAAGCGATCATCCGTTCCACGGTTGGTTATGGTGATGGTAGAAGTATCATCATCTCCGACTTCCTTACTGATGAGAATTATAACGATGTCATCGACTACCTCAGAGGTAAGAGAAGAGATGTCTTATGCATCCAGGTTCTCGCCGAACAGGAAGTCAACCCAACCCTTCGTGGTAAAACGATCGTTCACGATTCTGAGGATGACAACCACATCTACAAGAACAACATCACTCGTGATGTCTTGAAGGCTTATAAGAAAGCTGTGGATTATGTCACTCATCGTATCGACAACTTCTGCATGTCGAGAGATGCAGACTATGTCACTGCCTTAACCAGCGACTCCATGAAGGAACTCTTCTTCAACAAAATGGTACAAAGGGGGATTATTAAATGAGCTTTCAATATCCTTTTGCGCTCTTCGCCCTCTTGGCCATTCCGGTTCTTATCATTATTTATATTTTAAGAAATCGTTACAAAGAAGAGACCGCTCCATCCACCTACTTATGGGAATTATCTGAAAAGTTCTTAAAGAAAAGAAACCCGCTTCGTAGAATTGAACATCTCTTATCCTTGATCGTTCAGATCCTTGCTATCGCAGGTATGGCTTTTGCTTTAGCTCATCCGCAGTTCACCTTAAAGGAATCGGCGGATAACATCGTCTTCGTGTTAGATAACACGGCTTCGATGCAGATGACCCATGAAGAAAATGGTGATCAGAAGACCAGATTCGAACTGGCCAAAGAAGAAATCTTGAAAGTCGTTGACGAATCCGTCAGCGGTTGTAAGTTTACTCTCATCGCCGCTTCTAACGATAATGACGAAGGTTATGCCCTTGTCTGTTCTGATGTCGCTGATAAGTCCC